>NZ_JBJJBV010000318.1:0-6953 GCF_045446735.1 Nocardiopsis protaetiae | reverse complement strand
CCGTGCTCGGCCCACACCGGACCCCCGTAGAACGCCTCCAGGCCCCGGCGGCGCACCTCCATGTCCGCGAACCCCCGCAACCACACGAACCGGTCCGCATCGTCCAGGTCCCGGAACCGACCCAGCACCGCCATCCCCACCGCCTCCTGGGTCTCGACGAACTCGGCGTCGAACAACCCGATCAGCTCCTCGCGCCGCCCCGGACGCAACGTGTACCGGCGCAACTCGACCACCCGGTGACCCACCACGGCACAACCCCCGTCCACCACGCCGGGGCGAGAGTGCCCCGAACCCGCCCACCGTAGAGGAACCCACCGTCGAAAACCCGGTGCGCACCCACCCGACCCTGGACATACTCAGCAGATGCACAACCCCTACGACGACCCCGCCGTCGCCGCCCTCTACGACTTCTTCAACCCCTGGGCGCCCTGCGACGACTTCTACCTCGACCTCGTCATGAACGCCCCCGCCGCCCTGGACGTGGGCTGCGGCACCGGCCTGATCCTGCGCACCGCCCGCGAACGCGGCCACACCGGCCGCCTCATCGGCCTGGACCCCGCCGACGCCATGCTCCACATCGCCCGCTCCCACACCACAGACGTCGACTGGATCCGCGGCGACCTGGCCACCCGCACCTGGGACGGCGGATTCGACCTGGTCACCATGACCGGCCACGCCTTCCAGGAACTCCTCACCGACCAGACCATCGTCGACGCACTGCGGGCCATGCGCACCGCCCTGAACCCCGGCGGCCTGGTCGCGTTCGAGACCCGCAACATCGACGCCCGCGCCTGGGAGCAGTGGACCCCCGACCACGCCTGGACCGGGACCCTGCCCGACGGCCGCACCGTCACCGACACCAACGACGCCCGCCCCATCACCCCCCAGGGGCTGGTGACGTTCACCTCCACCACCACCGACACCGACGGCCGCGAACTCCTGTCCACCGTGAGCACCCTGCGGTTCCTGACCGTCCACCACCTGGACACCCTGCTCACCGCCGCCGGACTCACCCCGGTCGAACGCTACGGCACCTGGGACCGCACCCCCCTCACCCCCGCCTCACCGGAGGTCATCACCCTGGCCCGCCCCGCCTAGTCCGGGCGCACGTTCCCCAGAACCCTCTCCACGGTGATCTCGATGACCACCCGCTCGGGGTTGGGCCGCGGCTGCCGGTACCGCTCGGCGTAACGGCGCACCGCCTCGGCCACCCGCCCCGCGTCATCGGAGACGACCGCCGTCCCCTCGACCGTGCACCACCGGCCGCCCTCCACCTGCGACACCGACACCCGCGTCCCCGGACGCGCCGCCAGGTTGCGCGCCTTGTAGCTGCCCGCGAACGTGATCACCCGCACCAGGCCGCGCCCGGCGTCATAGGTGGCCCCCACCGGAACCTGGTGGATCGACCCGTCCGGGCGGGGCGAGGCCAGCGTGCACAACCGGTACTCACCCCAGAACTCCGCGAACCCGCTCCCGCCCACACGAACCCCTTCCCCTCGTTCAACCGGGTTCAGGATCCCACGCCCACGCCAGGGTCCCCCTCCAGGTCCACCCAACCGCGGAACCCCGACGGCGAGGAGCACCACACCCGCCCCCTCGGCCCCCACTCCTGCCACAACCCCCCGATGCGCTCCTCGTCCCCGGCGATCAGCGCCGCCGCCATCGCGTCGGTGCGCGCATCGTCCGCCCACGGCCCCAACGCCTCCCAGGAATCCCACAACAACACCTCGCACCCGCACCGGTGCGCGGCCTCCGACCACACGTAGTCCCCGATCAGCCACCCGCCCCGCAACGGCAGCTCCGGCGCCACCCCGAACCGGTCCCCGTCCAGCTCCCCGGCCCGGTACCCCGCCCACGCCCGCGCCGCCGACACGAACACCCGCGGATCATCATCGGGCAGATCCCCCAGATCCACCGCCCCCATCGCCCCGGGCGCGAACTGGGTGTCCACCCGCACCCACCGCCCCCCGTCGTGGTACTCGGCCACCACATGGTCGGTGTGGAAACCCTCCTCCAGGTACCCGGCGAACCCGACCCGGGGCCGGGCCGCCACCCCCTGGGCGCGCAGCGCCGCCACCGTCACCAACGCGAAGTCCCGACAACACCCCGCCACCGGCCCGTCCCCGGCCGCGCCCAGGATCGCCTCCACCCACCGCAGATCCACCCGCGCATCGGCCGAGAACCCGCCGCCCGCCCGGTAGTGCACCACCATCTCCCGCACCCCCTCCCCCACCGCGCCCACGTCCCCCACCGGCAACCGGTCGGCGTACCGCCCCGGGTCGCTGAAGGGGCTGTGCCGCACCCACCGCTCCACCACGCTCATCCCTCTCCCCGCATCGGGCGGGCCACCTGGGCCACCACCACGTCCTGGGCGCCCTCCCAGGCACCCGTGTACACCTCACAGCCCACCCCGCCGGTCCCGGCCACCGCCGCCACCGCACGGTGGGCGCCCATGATCCGCGGGTGGAAGCAGTCCCGGCGCACCACCGCGCACACCGCCCACCGGCCCCCGCCCACCACCCGCACCACCGCCTCACCGGCGGGGTCGGCGGTACCGGTGTAGGGGACGGCCACCTCGATGCCACCGACCGTCTCCACCCCCACCAGACCGGGGTAGAACACCCACGTCGACGCCCCGGGGACGGCACCCTGGTCGGTGAGCAGCCGCCGCAGCCGCCCGGCCCGCTCACTGAAGGTCTCCACCAGGTGTGCCTGGTCGGTGCGGGCGCGCACCGCCAGCGCCCGCACCGGCTCCCACACCCGCACCCCGACCCGCCAGTCGACCTCCTCGGCGGTGTCACCGTCCAGGTGCCGGCCGAGTTCGGCCAGCACCCGCCGCTGGGCGCGCACCGCCTCCTCCCGGCCCGCCCACCACGCCCCCACCCGCTCCCGGGCCGCCTCCACACCCAGGTCCACCACCTCACCGACCAGCGCCAGCGGCACACCGGCCTGGCGCAGCAGCCGGATGCGCGTCGCCCGCTCCACCTGCCCGGACCGGTAGAACCGGTACCCGCTGCGCGGGTCGATCCGGTGCGGTGGCAGCAGGTGCGACCGCTCGTACAGGCGCAGCGCCTTGACGGTCAGCCCGCTGCGGCGGGCGAACTCCCCGCGGCTCCACTCCTTCTCCATACGGCCAGTGCACACCGAGCCCCTGGGGCAAGGTCAACCCCTGCCCCCGCACAAAAAAAGGGGCGGACCGCACGGCCCACCCCTCCGGGGCGGGGTCAGCCCAGCACCCCCGCCGCCGCCCGGTGCCGCAACCGGATCCGCACCGCACGCTGGGCCGCCGGGTCCAGCACCGACACCACCGACGCCACCTCCGCGACCTGCACCAGCGCCTCCACGGCCCCCTCCACACCCGCCACCGCCACCACCAGGCGCGCCAGCCCGGCCACGTCCACGAACTCCTCCACCGGCGTGCCCGCCAACACCCGCCCCAGCGCCCGCTCCACCACCACCGGATCCACCTCACCGGCCTCGGCCAGGGCCCGCACCACCTCGCCCAGCGTCCGCGCCCGCCCCACCGCATCGCCCATCGCCGCGCTCCCCTCCCGACCCGCCCCGACGCACGGGGCGGTGACACGGACCCTACGCCCGCCCCCACTCCTCTCGAACGCCACTACAATCCTGCGTTCCCCACCACAAGGAGCACCATGACCACCCCGCGCACCCACGGAACCCTCCCCGTCACCGACGGCGACACCCTGTACTGGGAGGAACACGGCCACCCCGACGGCACCCCCTGCCTGGTCCTGCACGGCGGCCCCGGCTCGGGCGCCCACCCCGGGTTCGTGAACTTCTTCGACACCACCCGCCACCGCGTCGTCCTGTTCGACCAGCGCGGCGCCGGCCGCTCCACCCCCGACGCCGCCCTGCCCACCACCGACCTGGCCGCCAACACCACCGCCCACCTCCTCGACGACATCGAGGCGCTGCGCACCGCCCGCGGCATCGACTCCTGGCTGGTGGTCGGCACCTCCTGGGGCTCCACCCTCGGCCTGGCCTACGCCCAGGCCCACCCCGACCGGGTGCGGGCGCTGGTACTGGTCGCGGTCACCACCACCTCACCCCGGGAGGTGCACTGGCTCACCCACGACATGGGCCGGATCTTCCCCGAACAGTGGGAGGCCTTCCGCGACGCGGCCGGACCCGGCGCCGACCCCCACCGCCTGCCCGCCGCCTACGCCCGGCTCCTGGCCGACCCCGACCCGGCCGTGCGCGAGGCCGCCGCCCGGGCGTGGTGCCGGTGGGAGGACACCCACATGTCCACCACCGCCGACGCCGCCCCGTTCCTGTCCACCCGCCCACTGGACTTCCAGCTGCGCTTCGCCCGCCTGGTCACCCACTACTGGGCCCACCACGCCTTCCTCCCCGACGGGCGGCTCCTGGAGGGCATGGACCGGATCGCCCACCTGCCCGGCGCCCTCATCCACGGCCGCCTCGACATCAGCGGCCCCGCCGACACCGCCTGGCACCTCGCCCGGCGCTGGCCCGCCGCCACCCTGCACATCATCGAGGGCGCCGGACACACCAAAGGCCTCTACGACACCGCCGTGGCGGCCGTCGACCGCCTCACCCGCTGACCGCACCCGGCCACCGGGCGGCCCCGCCTCACCTCACCAGCCCCGCCCGGAACGCGAACACCACCAGCTGCGCCCGGTCCCTGGCCCCCAGCTTCACCATCGCCCGCGACACATGGGTGCGGGCGGTGGCGGGGGAGACCACCAGCCGCCCCCCGATCTCCTCATTGGAGAGCCCCTCACCCACCAGCCCCACCACCTCCCGCTCCCGCTCGGTCAGCACCCCCACGTCCACCACCGGCCCCACCGCCGGCCGCGAGGACGTGAACGCCGCCACCACCCGCCGCGTCACCGACGGCGACAGCAACGCCTCACCCCGGGCCGCCACCCGCACCGCCTCCAGCAGCTCGGCCGGGTCGGCGTCCTTGACCACGAACCCCGACGCCCCCGCCCGCAGCGCCTCGAACACGTACTCGTCCAGCTCGAACGTCGTCAGCACCACCACCCGCACCCCCGCCAACGCTTCGTCGGCACTGATCTCCCGCAAAGCGGCCAGCCCGTCCATGACCGGCATCCGCACGTCCATCAGCACCACATCGGGCAGCTCCTCGCGCACCACCGCCAACGCGGCCGCCCCGTCGGCGGCCTCACCGACCAGCTCCAGGTCGTCCTCGGCCTCGATCAGCACCCCCAACCCCATCCGCACCAGAGCCTGGTCATCGGCCACCACCACCCGCACCGCCATCACACGCCCCCTTCCACCGGAACCCGCACCCGCACCCGCACCGCGAAACCGCCCCGCTCCCCGGGCCCGGCCGCCAACTCCCCGCCCACACCCCGGGCGCGCTCGCGCATCCCCGCGATCCCCGCACCCTCCACCCACCCCGCACCCGGCCCGGCACCGCTGTCGATGACCGCCAGGCACACCAGCCCGGGCTCGAACGCCACCTCCACCCGCGCCGCCGCCCCCGCCCCGGCGTGGCGCAGCACGTTGGTCAGCCCCTCCTGGGCGATCCGCAACAGGGCGTGGTCGACCGCCCCCGGCAACGCCACCGGCTGCCCCGACCGCTCCACGGTGACGGCCAGCCCGGCCCCGCCCATCTCCTGCACCACACCCTCCAACCGGTCCAGCCCCGCCACCGGCTCCAGCGCCGCACCCTCCTCGCCCCGGAACACCGCCAGCGTGCGCCGCAGCTCCTCCAGCGCGGAGCGGCTGCTGTCCCGGATCGCCGCCAGCGCGACGGCGGCCTGCTCGGGGCGCCGGTCCACCACGTGCAAGGCCACCCCCGCCTGCATGCTGATCACCGACAGGCTGTGCCCCACCAGGTCGTGCACCTCCCGGGCGATCCGCAACCGCTCCTCGTACCGGTGCCGGGCCACCTCCGCCTCGCGCTCACGCGCCCGCCCCTGCCGGCGGGCCCGCACGAACACCCCCGCCCCCGCCCAGGGCGCCACCACCCCCACGGCCACCGCCAGCGCCGCCCAGACGGACCCGTCCGCCAGCCCCCACCACGGCTCGCCCGCCCGGGAGAGCACCCCCACCCCCAGGACGGGGGGCAGCGCCCAGGCCAGGAACCGGACCGGCTCCATCCGGATCGCGGCGGAGAACACCACCAGGGCGCCCATCACCACCACGACCGGGTTCACCACCCCGGCGCCCACCGACACCGCCGCCGCCCCGGCCCCGGCCGCCACCAGAGCGGCGGGCGGGCGCACCCGCCGCACCGCCACCGCCGCCACCAGCAGGGCGATCCCGGCCCACACCCCCCACCCCAGGCCCACCTGCCCCCAGTCCGGCCCCGACCCGCCCGCCCACGGCGGCCCCTCTCGATCCGACCCCTCCCAGCCGGCCGGGGCGGCGTGCCCGAACGCCACCTGGGCGCGCACCGCCGCCAACGCCACCGCACCCAGCACCACGCCCAGCCCGGCATCGACCGCGACCGTCCGCACACTCCTCATGCCACGACCCTAGGCTTCCCACCCCGCCCGCGCATCGCCCCCACGGCGCAGCCCCGCCTACGCACACCGACGTACACGCACAGCCGCCCCAGGGGCGATGCCCGCGACCACCCCGCCCGCCCACAGTGGAACCCATGAACACCACGACCGTCATCGCCGACCTGGCCGGCCACCCCCCGTGGGGGGACGGACCGCCGCCCTTCGCACCCCTGGGAGCACTCATGTTCTGCCTGCTGCTCATCGCCGCCGCCCTGGCCGCGTTCGTCCTCATCCGCCGCCGCGGCGGCGGCCCGCCCCCGTGGGTCACCGGGCCCCGGCCCGCCCCGCCCGAGTACGAGGCCCGCCGCACCCTGGCCGACCGGTTCGCCCGCGGCGACATCACCGTCGAGGAGTTCATGGAACGCGCCAGCGCCCTGAACTGGAACCCCGGACAGGACGACACCAGGAAGTGACCCGACCACCCGAAGGCGCCCG
>NZ_JBJJBV010000317.1:0-7012 GCF_045446735.1 Nocardiopsis protaetiae | reverse complement strand
CCGGGAACCGCCGGTCGGGGGCTAGCGGGTCGGGGGGACGGCGGGCACGAGGAGTTCGACGTTGCGGTCGCGGGCCGAGCCCAGGTTCGCGCCGTCGGCGTAGGGGTCGTTGACCGACAACTCCCGGTACAGCGAGGCCAGGCCGTCCGCCGAGAAGTCGCCGTGCTCCACCCGGTAGGGGCTGTCCGCCTCGATGAGCGTGGTGAACAGCGACACCGTGCCGTCGGCGTTGTCCACGATCTCGATGCAGCGGGCCAGCTGCGGGTGGTCGATGTGCGAGGCGGTGTTGATCTCCCAGAACCCGCACTCGGGGCGGTCGGCGGTGTGCGCCCGCACGGTGTTGCGGTGGGTGTGCCCGTTCACCCAGGCCAGGACGTTGGGGTACCGCTTGAGCAGCGACACCAGCACCCCGCCCGTGTAGCGCAGCTCGGCGGGGCGGCGCCGGTCCGGCAGCGGGTTGTCCATGGTGTCGCTGGTGTGGTGGCTGAACAGTACGAACAGCTCGCCGGTCACCTGCTGGGAGCGCCGCCGCCCGAGGAGGTCGTAGTAGACCGGGCTGCCCGCGCGCAGGGTGTTCTCCAACCAGCGGTACTGGGTGTGCCCGATCGAGCCGTTGGCCAGCCCGGCGAGCGTGGTGGTGTCGAGGCTGATCCCGGTGACGCCCTCGGCGATCGCGAACGTGTAGAAGCAGTCCACGCCGCCGTCGTTCGCCTCGGTGAAACCGTGGCCGACCGGCCCGGGGCCGGTGTTGGCCTCGGCGCGGTGGGCGGCGACGAACCCGGCGGTGTCGAAGGGGGCGCGGCGCTCGTCGGCGGTGACGGTGGAGATGATCGACCCGGCCGCGGTCGCCGCCCCGGGCTCGGCCAGTCCCTCGACGACGGCGGGCAGGTCGCCGACGTTGTCGGCCTCGGTCATGGCCTCGGCGGCGCGGGCGGCGGCCCGGTCGTCGGTGTACATGATCTTGCGGTCGCCGGTGAAGCATTCGGTGAGGGTCCCGGCGGGCAGCGAGCCCGACGGGGTGTCGTCGTGGTTGCCGATGGTGCAGTACCAGGGGACGTCCAGGCCCGGGGCACGGAAGCCGGTCCGGGCGGCGGCCAGGAACCCCGGCAGCGCGGGGAAGCCGTGGTCGGTCTTGTAGCGGTCGGCGAGGTCGCGTTCGGGGTGCCAGTAGAGCGGGGAGCCGCAGTCCTGGACGCCCTCGTAGCGGGCCGGGTCGCCGGTGTCGGGGACGAGGTCGCCGCCGTTGAACACGGCCATGAGCCAGTCGAGTTCGATCCGCTCGTGGTTGTCGGTGTTGTCGCCGGTGGTCATGACGAAGTCGAAGGGGCGTCCGGTGATCGGCCCGACCCGCAGGGAGTTCACCCGGGAGACCAGCGCGGAGGCGCCGACGGTGGACAGGGTCTCCTGCGGGCGGTGGGCGCCGGAACCCAGCAGCGGGTGGGTGTACTCGAAGCGGACCGGGCTCTGGGCGTCCACGATGTGCAGGTCGGTGAGCTGGACGAACGCGGCCAGCGGGGTGCGCCGGTCGTCGCGGCCGGCCTGGGCGGGGACGAGGTCCTCGCGGACCTCCAACGGCCAGCCGGGCCCGGCGGACAGGCGGCGGTAGCCGTCGCCGGCGGCCATGGCGGCCTGGACCAGGGTGGTGCCCTCAGGGGCCGCGGCCCGGGCCAGGCTCCGGCGGACGAGGCGGTCGAGGGCGGCGGCGTCGAGGGCGTGCGCGGGGGTGGCGGGCGGGGCGATCAGGCCGAGGCCGGCGGTGGTCCCCAGGAGGGTGCTCCCCAGCAGGAAGCGGCGGCGGTCGAGGGAGGCCATGGGCGCGGTGTCCTTTCGGCCCGGGGGGTGGGCCTTGCGGGGGACGGGGCGTGGTCATTGAAGACCGGGACCGGGCCGATGGCAACGGGGGCGCGGGCGGGGGTCCGCACCCCCGTGGG
The DNA here is from genome assembly GCF_045446735.1 of Nocardiopsis protaetiae. Classification (NCBI taxonomy): domain Bacteria; kingdom Bacillati; phylum Actinomycetota; class Actinomycetes; order Streptosporangiales; family Nocardiopsidaceae; genus Nocardiopsis; species Nocardiopsis protaetiae. The sequence continues at coordinate 5,081 of NZ_JBJJBV010000317.1, read as the reverse complement.
GGAGGGGTGCGGGGCGGGTGGGTACGATTCCGGGTTCGGCCACGGGCCGGGAACGCTCGGTGACCGCGTGTCGACGACGTGTGTGTTCCCGCCGGTCACCGCGGTGTCGGAAACCGGCGGCGGAGTGTTCGCGGCGGCCTCGATGAACCGTCATAAAGGTGAGGGTTTTTCATATCTGGCCGGATGCGGCCATCCCGTCTTCGGCCGAAGGCGCCGTCAGCGGGTCGCGTCCTCCCGGGATGTGCTCTCCCGCAGCTCCGCCACCCCCCACTCCACGAGGGGCTGGAGCGCGGCCATCAGTTCCCGCCCGCGCGGCGAGAGCGAGTACAGCGAGTGCGCCGGTGTGGTCGGCACGATGGTGCGGATCACGATCCCGGCGGCCTCCAGTTCCTTGAGCCGCTGGGAGAGCAGTCGGTCGGAGAGGCCGTCCACGGAGGCGATGATCTGCCCGAAGCGCGAGGCGCCCCGGGAGAGCGCCAGCAGGATCGCCCCGCTCCAGCGGCGCCCCACGAGCTCGATGGCGCCCTGGAAGCCGCGGCACTCTTCTTCGTTGAGGATCGGAGGCTGAGGTCTGTGGTCTCTGTGCTGCATACTTACCAATAATAAGCTCCTAATGTTGCGTTTGCAAGGACCTGTCCGGGGGCGCACCATGAAGACATGAGCGATTACGGACACCCCTTGGAATTCGGGGTCAGCATCGACCCCACCGCCGACGATTTCGCGGCCTCCCTGGACCTGGCCCGCCAGGCCGACGCCGCCGGGCTGGAGTACCTGGCCGTCCAGGACCACCCCTACCAACCGGGCTACCTCGACGTCTGGACGATGATGGGCCAGCTCGCGGCCCGCACCGAGGACATCGCCGTCATGTCCGACGTCATCGACCTCCAGCTGCGGCCGCCCACGATCCTGGCCAAGGCCGCCGCCTCCCTGGCCACCATGGTCGGCGGACGCGTACGGCTCGGCGTCGGCGGCGGCGCCAGCGCCCAGGGGGTCGCGGCGATGGGCGGCCTGCCGCGCAGCGGCAAGGAGATGGTCGAGTTCAGCGAGGAGGCGGTCCGCATCATGCGCGCCGCCCTGCGCGGCGGTGTGATCCGCGCCGACACCGAACGGCACCGCATCGCCGGCTACCAGGCCGGACCCGTCCCGCCCGAGCCGATCCCCGTCTGGGTCGGCGCCCAAAAACCCAAGATGCTCGGGGTGACCGGGCGGTCGGCCGACGGCTGGATCAGTCCGCTCAACATCTACGTCGCACCCGAAGAGGTCCCGCAGAAGCAGGCGATCATCGACGCCGCCGCCCGCGAGGCGGGCCGGGACCCGGCCGAGGTCCGCCGCGTCTACAACGTCATCGGCGCGATCGGGTCCTTCCGCGGAGGACAGGGGCTGGTCGGCCCGGTGGACACCTGGGTCGACACCCTCGCCTCCTGGGCGACCGACCTGGGCTTCGACACCTTCGTCTTCTGGCCCCTGACCGACGCGCCCGGCCAGCTGAAGCTGTTCACCTCCGAGATCGTGCCCGCCGTCCGCGACCGCGTCGCGGAGAAGAGGAACCGTTCATGAGCACCGCACTCCCCGCCCTGCCCGCCTCCCTGCGCGACCGGGCCACCCGGCCCGGCGACCGGGACTACCGGCTGTTGCGGTCCACCTACACCACACCGGCCTCGCCCGCCCTGGTCCTGCGCCCGCGCACCGAGGCCGAGGTCGCCGACGCGCTCCGGTACGCCGCGGACGCGGACGCGGCACTGTCGGTCCGCAGCGGCGGACACGGTCTGAGCGGGCGCTCGTCCAACGACGGCGGGATCGTCGTCGACCTGTCCGCGCTGGCGGACATCGAGGTCCTGGACCCGGGGAGCGGCCTGACCCGGATCGGCCCCGGCGCCCGCTGGGCGCAGGTCGCCGCAAAGCTCGCCCCGCGCGGGCTGGCCATCAGCTCCGGCGACCACGGCAACGTGGGAGTCGGCGGGCTGGCCACCGCGGGCGGGGTCGGCTGGCTCACCCGCGCCCACGGCCTGACCATCGACAACGTCCGCGCCGCCCATGTCGTCCTGCCCGACGGCACGATCACCCGCACCGACGCCGAGCACGACCCCGACTTGTTCTGGGCGGTGCGCGGTGCCGGGGACGGCGTGGGCGTGGTGACGGGGTTCGAGATCGCCGCCAAGCCTGTGGGGAACATCGGTATCGCCCAGGTGGCGGTGGAGGCGGACCGGGCGGGCGCCACGCTGCGCCGCTGGTCGGAGCATATGACCGAGGCTCCGCGGGAGCTGACGGCCAACGCGATCCTCTTCTCCGAGGGCGGCCGGTCCGTCCTGCAGATGACCGCGGTGGCCGCCACGGACGACCCCGACCGGGTCCGCGCCCTGGTGGAACCGCTCACCCGGCTGGGACGCCCCCTGGGGGTCGAGGCGAACCTGGGACCGTACACCGCCCTGGTCCCGCGCGGGCACCTGCACCCCAACGTCGGGCAGCAGCCGTCCCACTCCACCAACGGGCTCTTCCCGACGCTCACCGCCGACAGCGCTCGCGCGATCATGGACGTGGCGAACCGCCCGTACGGGCCGCTGGTGCAGCTGCGGTCGATGGGCGGGGCGGTCAACGACGTCGACCCGGAGGAGACCGCCTACTCCCACCGGCACCAGCAGGTGCTGGCGATCTTCAGCGCCTTCCCGCCCGCGGGTCCGGAGGAACTGGCGGCGGCGGTCAAGGAGGTGCGCCGGTACTCCGACGGCGCCTACCGCAACTTCGACTCGGTCCCCGACCGGGCGGCCTTCCGTCGGGCCTACCCCGGGGCGGTCGGGGACCGGGTGCTGGAGCTGCGCCGCCGCTACGACCCCGACGGGCTGCTGCGCCGGATCGACGACGTGTAGCCGGGGGTGCGGGGACGGCCAGGGCACGGGGGTGGCCGGGGGTGCGGGGGCGGTGCCCAGGGGTGCCGGTGCCCCGGGGCGCGGCGGGGTCCGGGTTCAGGCCCGCAGGGCCTCGACCGCGGTCTCCGCGACGGCCTTCAGCACCGCGTGCCCGGCGCCGGACTGCCCCGCCACCCGGATCCCGGAGATCACCGAGACGACGTACCACGCGCTCGCCTCGGGGTCGCGGTCCGGGTGGACCGACCCGTCGGCGCGGCCCGCCAGGACGGCCGTGCGCAGCGCCGCCAGCCGCCGGTCCCGGTCGGCGCCGAGGATCTCGGCGACCGCCGGGTCGTGCGCGGCGATCGACGTGGTCGTGTTGACCACGAAGCAACCGGAGCCGGGCCCCTGCTCCTCGATCCGCACCGTGTCGTCGACGATCTTCGCGAGCAGGGCCCGGACGCGGTCCAGGCCCTCGCGCCGGTCGTCGTCCAGGATCTCCACCAGGGCGTCCGTCGAGGCCGTGATGTAGTCGACCAGGGACCTGCGGAACAGGTGCTCCTTGGACCGGAACGTGTTGTACAGGCTGCTGCGGTTCAACCCGGTGGCCGCGCACAGGTCGGCCGTGGAGGCCGCGTCGAACCCCTTCGCCCAGAACACGTCGCGGGCGGCCCTGACCACCTGCTCCTCGTCGAATCCCCGCGGTCTTCCCATGAACGCCACGGTACCGGCTTGTGGAACGTTCGGACCAGAACCGGGGCGCGGGCCGGGGAGGAGGGGAAGAGGGGGAGGCGGGGAGGAAGGGCGGGCGGGGCCGGGGTCAGGCGTTGGCCCCGCCGTCCACGCCCAGGCGGGTGCCCGTGGTGAACCCCGCCGTGGGCGAGGCCAGGTGGGCGACGGCCGCGGCGATCTCCTCGGCCACCCCGAAGCGCCCCAGCGCGATTCCCTGCCTCTGCGCCTCGGCGCCCGGCCCGTCCTGGGGGTTCATGTCGGTGTCGGTGGATCCGGGGGCCACCTCGTTCACCGTGATGCCGCGGGGGCCCAGGTCGCGGGCCAGGGCCTTGGTCAGCCCGGTGATCGCGGCCTTGGAGGCGGCGTAGGCGGCCAGACCGGGGGAGGGCACCCGCTCGCCCAGGGAGGAGCCGATGTTGACGATCCGACCGCCCTCGCCCAGGTGCCGGGCGGCGGCGCGGGCGACGAGCAGGGGGCCGCGCACGTTGACGTCGAGCACCCGGCTCACCGCCTCGGGGTCCAGGTCCCCGATGGGGGCGGCCGTGATGACGCCCGCGTTGTTGACCAGGATGTCGAGGCCGCCCAGGAGTTCGACGGTCTCGGTGACCAGGCGTTCGGCCTCCTCGGCCCGGCCGGTGTCGGCCCGGACGATCACGGCCTTGGTGCCGGTGCGCTCGCCGATGAGGGCGGCCGTCGCCTGGGCCGCCCGCCGGTCGGAGTGGTAGCCGATCGCCACCGTCGCCCCGTCGTGGGCCAGTCGCAGGGCGATGGCCGCACCGATGCCGCGGCCGCCTCCGGTCACCAGGGCGCGCTTGCCGTCGAGGACGTTGCTCATGTCGTGGGTCTTCCGATCCGTTGTGGGGGTGTCGGGGGTGTCAGGGGAGGCGGGGCAGGGCCGGGAACGCGGGAGTCTGTTTTGAACCGTTCGTTCCAATAAGGGAACCTAGCACGGGTCGATGATCGGACGCGGGTGACCTACGTCATGCCAGCGGTGTCCGTTGCGGGGCCCGGGGGTGCGAGGGGTGGGGGGCCGGGGCCGCGGTGGCCCGGGGGCGTGATGGGCGGGTCAGCCCTCCCACTCCAGGGCCGACACCACCATGTACACGGTCAGCGTGACCACACTGGCGCCGCAGCGCCCATGGCGTTGCAGGTCGATCAGGGCCGAGGCGACGAGGACGGCGTTGCGGCGCAGCTCGGCCTCGGTCGTGCCCACCGGGATCACCCGGCGCACGTGGTGGCAGCGCGCCCGCCCCACGTCGTGCACCATCCCCACCACATAGGTGCGGGCCAGCCGGCGCAGCGCCGCCGACCGGGGGATCGGGTAGCGGTACCGGCAGCGGGTCCGCACCCCGGCCCGGTCCACCGCCTCCGCCTCGTAGGTGATGGACTCCCAGTCCTCGTCCACCTGGCGGACTTCGGCGCCCCGGGCCCGCGCCCACGCCTGGATCCCCGCCCGGTCCCGGACGACCACGACCTTCGCGGCCTCCCCGGGCCCGCCGTCGTCCG
>NZ_JBJJBV010000316.1:0-7016 GCF_045446735.1 Nocardiopsis protaetiae | reverse complement strand
TCGACGCCAACCGCCTGCGCGTGCTCGTGGAGATCGCGCACGCCGGATCCATCGCCGCCGCCGCCGAACGGCTCTCCTTCACCCCGCCCGCCCTGTCCCAGCAGCTCACCAAACTGGAGCGCGAGGTCGGCGTGGTCCTGGTCGAGCGCGGCCGCACCGGGGCCACCCTCACCGGCGCCGGGCGGATCCTGCTCGAACACGGCGAACGCGTCCTGGGCGAGCTGCGCGACGCCGAGGCCGCCGTCCGCGCGTACGCCGGGACCCCGCCCGACCACCTGTCCGTGGGGGCGTTCGCCAGCGCGGGCCAGATCCTGCTGCCCCAGACCCTGGCCGCGTTCGGCCGCGACCACCCGCACGTGCGCCTGTCCCTGACCGAGATCGAGCCCCCCGGCGGACACGACCTGGTCACCTCCGGCGACCTCGACGTGCTCGTCACCCACCGCTACCCGGCGGTGCCGCTGCCGCGCGCCTCGGGCCTGCACCGCGAACGCGTCCTCGTGGACCCGCTCATGGTGGTGGCCCCCACCGGGCACCCGGTCGCCGACCGGCCGATGTCCCTGGCCGACCTGGCCGACGAGGAGTGGATCTGCGGGGCCCCGGGCATCGCCAACCGCACCACCCTGGACGCGGCCGCCGCGGCCGCCGGGGTCAAGCTCACCGTCACCTACGAGACCCGCGACTACGAGGTGGCCCTGGCCCTGATCGAGGTGGGCGTGGGGGTGGCGCTGGTCCCCTCCACCATCCTGGGCGCGGCCCGCCGCGGCGGCTGGGTGAGCCGCCCGCTGCGCGGGGCCCGGCTGGCCCGCGAGGTGTACGTGGTGCACCGGCGCAGGCCCCCCGAACCGCTGCCGGAGCTGGTCGCCACCCTGCGCGGGGTCGCCGCACGCGCCCTGGAGGAGGCCCCCACCCCGTGAGCGCCCGCTACAGGGGCGGGACGCCCGGCGGGCGCGGCGCGTTCCACCGGTAGCGCAGGGCCAGCACCCGGATCGTGAAGCACAGCAGCGCGCCGACCACCGCCACCCACCCGGCGTCGAACCCGAGCACGTGGGCCACCGACACCGTCGCCGCGCCCAGCAGCGCCGGGATCGCGTACAGGTGCGAGTTGGCGCTGAGCACCGTCGGCACCCGGTTCAGGAGCACGTCGCGGATGGTGCCGCCGCCCACCCCGGTGATCGCCCCCAGCAGGACCGCCTGCAAGGGCCCGAAGCCCAGCTCGATCGCCTTGGCCGCGCCGATGACCACGAACAGGCTCAGGCCCGCGGCGTCGAACAGCAGGATCGGTTTGGACAGCCGGGTGAGCCGGGCGCCCAGGAAGAACGCCACCGTCCCGCCCACCAGGGCCACGGTCACGTACCGCCAGTCCTGGAACGTCGCGGGGGTCACCCCCAGCAGCACGTCCCGGATGATGCCGCCGCCGATGGCGGTCACCAGCCCCAGGACCAGGACGCCCACGATGTCCACCCGGGCGGTGCGGATGGCGGTGAGGGCCCCGTCGACGGCGAAGGCGAAGATCCCGACGAGGTCGAGGATCAGGAGGATGGTCTGCGTGGACATGACCCGCGGGTTTCTTCTGGGAACGGTGTGCCGACCGGCCATTCCATCACGTCCGGGGCGCCCGCACGCACGTCCGCGGAGGTGACGCGCCGCACCCCGCCTTCCCGAGGAGACGGGGGTGCGGGCCCCGGGACCCCCGTCCCGGGACCCGCGGCCGGTCAGAACCCGCTGTTGCCCTCGCCCCGGACGACGTCGAAGCCGTCCCAGGCGGTGAGCGGGGTGCCCGCGACACCGGACACGGACACGTGCTCGAAGAACGCACCACCACGGGCGTTCAGCTCGATCCCGTGCCCGCCGGTGCCGTCGACGCGCACCCGCGTGAACGTCAGGTCCTCCACCAGCCGGTCATGGCTCACCAGGATGCCCTGGTGGGTGCTGTCCAGGACGTCCACGTCCCGGACCGTGATCGGTGCGGTGATGTCGGCGGAGTCGGCGAAGATCCACACCGCGCCCAGCTGCGTCGCCCAGTTGGGCTCGTACCCGCCGGTGCGGCGCAGGGTGGTGTTCTCCACCACCGTCTCCCCGCTCAGCGGCACCGGGGCGAAGCGGGTGCCCACGGCCACGCCCGCCGACCCGGTCAGGGTGTCCTCGACGACACTGTCGGCCACCCGGTTGCCGTGGCCGCCGTAGATCCCGGCGCCGTTGCCCAGCAGCGGCGTGTGCACGGTGTTGCCCACGAACGCGCTGTCGGTCACCGGCGCCCCGTCGGACCACATGGCCAGCGCGTCGTCGCCGGTGTTGCGCAGCACGCTCTGGCGCACCTCGGTATTGCGCACGTTCCCGTGCAGGTTGACCCCGTCGGCGAACGTGTTGCGGATGCGCAGGCCCAGGGCGAGCAGCCCGTCGGTGCCGTGGTCGGCCCACAGGCCCACCTTGGTGTGCTCCACCCACACGTTCTGGATCAGCGACCCGGTGCCGAAGTCCCCTTCCAGGGCGGCGTCGAACCCGGCGTCGTCGCGGTACCGGTTGTCGCCGTCGATCATCAGGTCGGCGATGACCACGTCGGAGCCGGTCGCGAAGAACCCGCCCCTGCCGTCGCGGCCGTGCAGCACCGAGTACCAGGGCCCGGCGCCGCGCACCGCCACCCCGGCCACCTCGATCCGCGCGGTGATGGTGAAGTCGCCCCCGGGGACCCACACGCCGGTCCCGGCCGCGTGGGCGGCGGCGATCGCCGCGCGCACCGCGGAGGTGTCGTCCGTGCCGTCGCCGGAGGTCGCCCCGTGGTCGGTGATGTCCACGAACCCGTCGGGGCGGGGCCGGGGCGCGGGCACCGACTCGGTCTCCACCAGGTCGATGTCGTAGTGCGCGGCGGTGGAGCCTGGGTCCTTCTCCAGCCGCAGCACGGCCCCGGCTGGCAGCGGGCCGACCCGGAACCGGGAGTCGTCGAAGAACCGCTGGGCCCCGCCCAGGCCGGGGTCGTCGTGGTACGGGTAGTCGCCGTACACCCAGGAGTACTCGCTGGTCAGCTCCAGGTCGTCGACCTTCTCCCCGTCCACGTACAGGCCCAGGGGGTGCCGCTCCCCGCCGCCGCCCGGGGCGTCGGGGATCGAGTAGCGCACCACCAGGGCGTCGGCGGGCTCGGTCAGGGTGAACTCGACGAAGTCCCCGGTCCCGGACAGGCGCACCGCCCGGCGGCCGGAGGCCTCGGCGGCCACGGTGCGGAAGGCCCGGTCCGGGCCCAGCACCTCGCCGTTGGTGGACCCGTCCTCGGCCTGGTGGACGGTGTAGGGGACGGTGGCCCCGCGCTCGGCCAGGGCGGCGGCGTCGGCCACCTCCACCCCGCGCAGGGAGAACGCGCCGGGGCCGTCGTGGTGCAGGGCCACGCTGCCGGTCCCGGCGGCCAGGTCGGCGTCCACGGAGACCTCGCCCCACCCGTCGGTGGGCGGCAGGTCCACGGACCCGGCGGGCAGGCCGTCCACCACCAGGGCGGGGGACAGGGTCCGCCCGGTGGGGTTGTCGTAGGTCAGGGTGAGGGGGCGCACGCCGTCGGCGGTGGAGAACACCGGGACGGTGACACGTCCTCCGGCGGACACCGAGGCGTGCCCCGGGTCGCCGGCGGTGGCGGCGGTCAGGGCGGAGCCGCCGGTGACGAAGGCGGTGCCCGCGTCGTAGGAGGCGGCCTGCGCCGCGGCGGGCGGGGGGAGCACGGTCACGAGGGCGGCCGCCAGGGTCAGGGCGCCCGCGGCGGCGCCGGTCCGGATCCTTCGGGGGTGGGGGGTACGTCGGTGCACGGTGCGCACCTTTCTTTTCTGTGCTGTTCTTCGAGGGGTGTCCGGGCGGCCGGTCGGATGCGGGGACCGCCCGGCGCGTCAGCCCTTGACCGCACCCCCCAACCCGCCGCCGCGCAGGAACGTGCGCTGGAACACCAGGAACAGCGCGATCGGGATGATGCTGGAGATCGCCAGCGCGGCGAGGAAGACGTCCAGCTCGACGAAGCTCTTCAAAGCCGGGAGCCGCACCGACAGCGGCTGCACCGCCGGGTCGGGCAGCACCAGCATCGGCCACAGGAAGTCCTTCCAGGCGGCGATGACGGCGAACACCGACACCACGCCCAGGATCGGCCGCGACATCGGCAGCACGACCGACCAGAACAGCCGGAACGGCCCGGCGCCGTCCACCCGCGCCGCCTCGAACACCTCGCGGGGGAGGCTGTCGAAGAACCGCTGCACCAGCAGCACGTTGAACGCGTTGGCCCCCGCGGGCAGCCACACCGCCCAGAACGAGTTGACCAGCGAGGTCCCCAGCAGCGGCGGGTCCAGCACGGTCAGGTACAGCGGCACCAGCAGCACCACCGCGGGCACGAACAGGGTGGCCAGCACCACCGCCGTGACCACGCCCCGGTAGCGGGGGCGCAGCACCGACAGCGCGTACCCGGCGGTGGTCGCCACCAGCAGCTGCACGAACCACGACCCGGCGGCGATCACGATCGTGTTCACCATGTGCAGGTCCAGGTCGAACCGGACCCACGCCGTGTACAGGTTGGCCCAGTCCACGCCGCTCGGCCACAGCGCCAGCGGGGTGCGCAGCGTGTCCTGGGTGGGGGTGACCGCGGCCTTGGCCAGCCACAGCATCGGCCCCAGGCCGATGATCAGCAGCACCAGCAGCAGCGCGCCCTGCACCGCCTTCACCGCCCGGCCCACCACCGGGTGCGCGCGGTCGGCCGCCGACAGGATCCCCCGCCCGGAGGATTCCCCGTCCCGGGGACGGCGGGGTGCGCGCGGGGTCGCGACGGCGCTCATGAGGTGCTCCAGGAACGGGTGAGGCGGAAGTACACGGCCGACAGCACCGCCAGGAACACCGCCAGCATCAGGCTCAGCGCCGTGGCCGCCCCGTAGTTCCCGCCCAGGCTGTTGGCGAAGGCGTAGTTGTAGATGAGCAGCAGCACCGTGGTCGTGGCCCCGGCCGGCCCGCCGCCGGTGAGCAGGAACGGCTCCAGGAACACCTGCGCCGTCCCGATGATCTGCAGGATGAACGTGATGAGCAGGACCCCGCGCAGCCGCGGCAGGGTCACGTGCCAGACCTTGCGCCAGATGGACGCCCCGTCCATCTCCGCGGCGTCGTACAGCTCCGGCGCCACCCCGGTCAGCGCGGCCAGGTAGATGATGACGGTGCCCCCGGCCGCCGACCAGGTGGCCACCAGCACCAGCGACGGCATCGCCATCGCCGGGTCCTGCAACCAGCCCACCGGGCCCAGGCCGACCCACCCCAGGAACGTGTTGAACACGCCGGTGGGGCCGCCCTCGTAGAAGAACTGCCACAGCAGCACCGACACCACCGGCGGCACCACCACCGGCAGGTAGGCCAGGGCGCTGAACAGCCCCCGGGCGCGGCGCACCTCGCTCATCAGCACCGCCGCCAGCAGCGGGAGCGGGTAGCCGAACAGCAGGGCCAGCACCGCGAAGTACAGGGTGTTGAGCACCGCGGTGCCCAGCATCGGGTCGTCCAGCACGTACCGGAAGTTGTCCCAGCCCACGAACACCGGGTCGGTGACCAGGTTGGTGCGCTGGAAGCTCATCACGACGGCCCGCACGATGGGCCACCAGGAGAACACCCCGAACACCACCAGCAGCGGTGTCAGGAAGACCAGGGCGGGCAGCGCCCCGCGCAGCCGCGCCAGCGGTGAGAGCCGGGGTCGCGCGGCCCGGGAGGGGCCGGGGGGACCGGCGGCGTGCGCCGCCGGTTCCCGGGTGAGTGTGGCCACGTCCCTCACTCCTGGTCGAGGAGGTGCTGGGCGCTCTCCTGGGCCCGGGCCAGCAGGGCGTCGATGTCGGCGTCCTCGTCGGTCAGGACCGCCTGCACCACCGGGTCCAGCAGGGCGTAGACCTCCTGGGTGGAGCGGGTGGGCTCGTTGAGCAGCGGCTGCCCGAAGACCGCCTCGGTGTAGGGGGCCATCTGGTCCAGCGGCACGTTGACGTACTCGGCGATCCACTCACGCGAGGCGTCGTAGGTGTCCTGGTCGAACACCGGCAGCTCGGGCACGCCCACCGGCTGGCCGGTCTCGGCCTGGGTCCGCGCGTTGAGCACCGCGGCGTCCTGGTCGGTGAGCTTGCCCAGGTAGAAGAAGTCGATCCAGCGCACGGCGGCGTCGATCACCGGCTCCTCGGCGTCGGCGCTCACCACCGCCAGGGTGCCGCCGCCCAGGACACCGGCGTCGGGGTCGTCGGCCAGCGGGACCGCGGCCAGCCCGTAGTCGTCGGGGTCGATGGCGTTCTGGGTGTACAGGTTCCCGTAGTTGCCGCCGCCGGAGATGTGCATGCCGATCCGGCCGGAGGCGAAGGCCTGGTTGATGGAGTCCCACTCGTAGAGGAACTCCGCGCCCATGCTGTCGTCCTCCCAGCGCATGGTGTGCAGGAGCTCCAGGGCCTCGCGCACCTGCGGGGTGTCGATGGTCGCGGTGGCGGTGTCGCCGTCGACCGCCTCGGTGCGCCCGCCCAGGGTGTAGGCGTGCGTGGTGAGGATCCACCCGCCGGTGTTGCCGGAGGTCATCATCGCGTACCCGGCCTGCCCGGTCTCCTCGCTGATGGTCTTGGCGGCCTCGCGGACCTCCTCCCAGGTGGTGGGCGGGTCGTCGGGGTTCAGCCCGGCCTCCTCGAAGAGGGTCCGGTTGTAGTGCAGGCCCTGGCCGTAGGCGGCGATGGGCACCGCCCACATGGTCCCGTCGGCGTCGGACCCGGCGGCCGCCACGTTCGGGTTGAAGGAGTCGGCGTAGGGCAGCTCCGCGACCCGGTCGCCGATGGGGGCGATCTGCCCGCGCTCGATGAGCCCGCGCCCGTCGGTGAAGGGGACGGTGAACACGTCGGGCAGGGTGCCGCCGGCCAGCTGGGCGGTGAACGTGGTCGCCGTCCAGTTGTACTCCTGGACCTCCACCGCGATGTCGGGGTTCTCCTCCTCGAACTGGGCGACGCGCTCGTTGAAGGCGTCCAGGGCGGCGGGCTCCAGGCCGGGGTCGACGGCGACGGCCA
>NZ_JBJJBV010000315.1:0-7041 GCF_045446735.1 Nocardiopsis protaetiae | reverse complement strand
CACGTCCGGGTGCTCAGGCGCTGAGGCCCATGGCCTCCAGGCGGCCGGCGTGCCGGTCGGTGAGGGAGGCGAACATGCGGCTCACCGCGGCGAGGTCGCCCAGGCCGGTGGTGTCCTCCCTGGCGGTCTCGGGCCGGTCGACGCCCTCGGCGAGCAGGGCCGCCAGGCGGGGCCGCCGCACGGCCACGGACTGGGCCTGGCCCAGCGCCTCGCCGACCAGTCGGCGCGCCCACAGCGACAGGCGCCCGGCCAGGACCGGGTCCTCGGCCAGGGCCTCGCGCACGGTCTCGGCCACGAACTCGGCGCGGCCGGTCTCGGCGAGGACGCCCTCGACCAGGATGCGGGTCTCGTCGTCGGCCAGCTCGGCCACCCGGCGGTAGAAGTCCCCCGCGATCCCGTCCGCGACGTAGGTCTTGACCAGGCTCTCCAGCCAGGTCTTGGGCTCGGTCCGCTCGTGCCAGGAGTCCAGTGGCTCCACGAACGGGGCCATCGCCTCCTCCGGGTCGACCCCCAGCTCCTCCAGGCGGTCGCGGAGCACCTGGTAGTGGGCCTGCTCCGTGGCGGCCAGCGCCGCCAGGCGGCCCTTGCCGCGCAGGGTGGGGGCCAGGACCGCGTCACCGGCGAGACGGAAGAAGGAACCCAGCTCGGCGTAGGCCAGCAGGCCGAGGAGATCGATCACACCGGGGTTCACAGAGGGGCCTTTGGTCATGGGCGCCAGCGTATCGCCCGGCCGTTCTCACACCGAACCGGGGACTAAACGTCCGAAGGGCACGGTTGCACCAGCTGGGAACGGGTAGGTCCATGCCGTCCCGCTCCGGAGAACTCCCATGTCCCCCGGACGGGTCACCGGCTAGACTCTCCGTGACGACCTGCGTGTGCGGACCGACACGGACCCCTTCTCACACACGCGGGGACGTCCCCGCACGCAGCATGGCGCCTCCCGGGCGCCGTGCCCCGCCGCGCGATTCGGCCGCCCCCGAGGGCGACCGGCGACCGCGCGGACGAACCCGACGAACCACGGCGGGCCCCCGAAGGAAAACGGGAGCGCGCCGAGCGGATGGATCCGATTTTCCGGCCGGGAGCCCCCGGGCCGCGGATCCGACGGCAGCGCCGCCGCACCGTTCCCGAGTGGAACGGACGGCGTGCCGCGCCTTCCGCGACGGCCCCCGAGGCCGCCCGCGACCGCATCCCGACGCGGACACGATCCCTTCGTGTACCGCCAAGATGGAGGCCTGAGCCCTGAGCAGCACAGAAGAAACACAGCAGCCCCGCATCACCTTCCGAGACCTCGGCGTGAGCACCGAGATCTCCGACGCCCTGGAGGCCGAGGGGATCATCGAGCCCTTCCCCATCCAGGAACTGGCCCTGCCGATCGCCCTCGGCGGCAGCGACATCATCGGCCAGGCGCGCACCGGCACCGGCAAGACGCTGGCTTTCGGCGTCCCCCTGCTCCAGAGCGCGCAGGAGGTCCCCGGGACCTCCAAGAGCCCCCGGGCCCTGATCGTGGTCCCCACCCGTGAGCTGGCCATCCAGGTCGCGGCCGACCTGACCACCGCGGGCAAGCGCAGCGGCGCCCGCATCCTGACCGTCTACGGCGGCCGCTCCTACGAGCCGCAGATCAACGGCCTCAAGGAGGGCGTCGACGTCGTCGTCGGCACCCCCGGCCGCCTGCTCGACCTGGAGAACCAGAAGCACCTGCGGCTGGACAAGGTCGCCGCGGTGGTCCTGGACGAGGCCGACAAGATGCTCGACCTGGGCTTCCTGCCCGACATCGAGCGGATCCTCACCAAGATCCCGGCCGAGCGCCAGGTCATGCTCTTCTCGGCCACCATGCCGAGCGAGATCGTCTCCCTGTCCCGCAAGTACCTGCGGCAGCCCACCCACGTGCGGGCCGGCGACGACAACGAGATCGACGGCTCGGCGATCACCAGCCGGATCGCCCAGCACGCGTTCCGCACCCACCAGATGGACAAGATCGAGATGCTGGCCCGGCTCCTCCAGGCGGAGGACCACGGGCAGAGCATGGTCTTCTGCCAGACCAAGCGGGCGTGCGACCGGGTCGCGGGCGAGCTGAAGGACCGCGGGTTCGCGGTCGCGGCCGTCCACGGCGACCTGGGCCAGAGCCAGCGCGAGCGGGCGCTGCGCGCCTTCCGCAACGGCAAGATCAACATCCTGGTCGCCACCGACGTGGCCGCCCGCGGGCTCGACGTGGACGACGTCACGCACGTCGTCAACTACGAGACGCCCGAGGACGAGAAGACCTACACGCACCGGATCGGCCGCACCGGCCGCGCCGGGCGCACCGGCACCGCCGTCACGTTCGTGGACTGGCAGGAGATGCCGCGGTGGAAGCTCATCAACGCCGCGCTGGACCTGGAGTTCAACGAGCCGGAGGAGACCTACTCCACCTCGAAGCACTTCTTCGAGGCGCTGGGCATCCCCGCGGGCACCAAGGGACGGCTGGCCGCCGACAAGCGCGCCGAGCACGCCGGTCTGGAGGCCGAGGAGATCGAGGACATCGGTGACACCGGTGGTCCGCGCGTCCAGCGCGGCCGCGGTGGCCGGGACCGCGACCGGGACCGGGACCGCTCCGGTGACCAGGAGCGCGGTGAGGGCCGCCGCCGCAGCAGCCGCGGCGGGCGTTCGCGCCGCCGCACCCGCGGCGGGGAGAACGTGGCCGCGAGCACCGAGGCGCCCGCCGCCGACAAGCGCGCGGAGGCCCCGGCGAAGGCCCAGCCGGCCCCGGCCGCCAAGGCCGCTCCGGCCGCGGCCGTCGCCGACAAGGGCGAGGGGGGCGAGGGCACCCGCACGGTCCGCCGTCGCCGCCGCACCCGCAGCGGCTCGGCCGTCCGCGACCCCGAGAACACCTGACCGACCCGGCGGGCGCCACGGCGCGCCGCCGGAGCGGACACGGCCGCGGCACCCGACGGGCGCCGCGGCACGCACAGGCGGCGCGGTACCGCCGGTACCGCGCCGACGTGGGAGATCACGCTCTCGGTCCACCCCGGACCGGGCCGCCATCGTCTAGGGTGACCGGACGTGAGTACACCTAAGTTCCTCGACCTGCCGCCGGGTGTGCGGCGGGTCGACCTCGACCTGTCCTACGGCCCGGTGGCGGCTCTGCGGGCGCTGCCCGTCTCCGGGGGCGCCGAGCTGGCGCCCGCCGTGCTCGTGCACGGCTACACCGGCAGCAAAGAGGACTTCATCGCCATCCTCCAGACCCTGGCCCAGGGCGGCCGGGAGGTGGTCGCGGTCGACCTGCCCGGCACCTACGACTCGCCGGGCCCGGAGACCCTCACCCCGCCGCCCGGAGTGCAGGTCCCCGACTACCGGCTGACCTCGCTGGGCGAGGTCGTCGCCGAGGTCGTCGAGCAGGTCGGCGGGCGGATGCCCGTCCACCTGGTGGGCCACTCCTTCGGCGGCCTGGTGGCGCGCGAGACCGCACTGAGCGGCATGGTCGACCTGGCCTCGCTGACGCTGCTGTGCAGCGGCCCCGCCGCCCTGCCCGGCCAGGCCGCGATGCGCACCCGCGCCCTCATCGCCGCGCTGTCCATGAACCCCTCCCGGGAGCGCCTGGAGGAGCTGTGGGACGAGCGGTTCGACGCCGAGGCGCGCCAGCGCACGCCCGACGAGGGCGTCCACTCCTTCCTGCACGACCGCCTGGTGCGCAGCAGCGCCCTGGGCCTGCTGCGCTGCGCCGAGGACCTGCTGGGGGCCGCCGACCGGGTGGAGGAGCTGGCGGCGCTGCCGCTGCCCGTCCTGGTGATGTACGGGGAGAACGACGACGCGTGGGAGCCCTCCCTCCAGGAGGACATGGCCAAGCGGCTGGACGCCAAGCGGATCGTGGTGCCCGGTGCGGGGCACTCCCCCAACGTGGAGGCGCCCGAGACCACGGCCAGCGCGTTCACCGCGTTCTGGAACGAGGTGGAGTCGGTCGGCCGCCGCTGACCGCACGCGCGGCGCACACATGCGCGAACACACGGACACGCGAACGCGCCCCGGCCCCCGTGAGGGGACCGGGGCGCGTCGGCGTCCCGGTGGGGCCTGACCGGGGTCGGACCCGGGAGGGGTCAGGCCCGGGAGGGGTCAGACCCAGGAGTCGAAGTTCTTGCCCTCGGCGGCCACGGTGGTGGCCGGGCCGCGGTCGGGCAGGATGCGGGTGTCCGGGGGCAGCGACAGCAGCGATTCGCCGATGGAGGCGAGCTGGGTCGTGTAGTCGATGTAGGTGTTGCCGACCATGCCCGGCTCGCCCTTGCGGAGGGTGTCGCCGGAGAAGACCACGCCGAGCTGGCCGATGGAGTAGCCGACGGTGCCCGGGGAGGTGCCGGGCAGGGCCACGACGTCGATCTCCAGGTCGCCGATGGTCATGGAACCGCCGCCCTCGATCTCGTAGTCGGGGCGGTGCTCGGCGCCGTGCTTGCGGCGCCACAGGCGCATCTCGCGGGGGTGCAGGGCGACCGGGGCCTCGGTCTCCTCGACGATCTTCACCGCGGACTCGATGTGCGGGGCGTAGGCGTTGGTGCAGGCCACGAGGTAGACCTCGCGCTCGCCGATGGCCTCCAGGACCGCCTCGGCGTCGGGGCCCGGGTCGATGACGATGACGCCGTCGTCGTCGGCCTTGACGATCCAGGTGTTGCCGACGTACTCGAACTTCTCGTCGTCGAACTCGAAGGTGCCGGCGGCGCGGACGCGGGTGATGCCCTCGGAGTCGGGGCCGGTGACACCGGCCTCCTCGGTGTCGTCGGCGAAGAGGTCGGTGGAGGCCTCGGGCTCGTCGTCCTCGGACTCGTCCTCGTCCTCTTCTTCGTCGTCGGAGTCCTCGGAGTCCTCGGCGGAGTCGTCGGCCTCGGCCTTCTCGGCGGGCTCCTCGGCGTCGGAGTCTTCCTCGGTGTCGGAGTCGTCGGCCTCGGCGGCGTCGGTGTCCTCCGCCTTCGCCTCCTTCTCCTCCTCGGCCTTCCCGGCCTTCTTCTCGGAGGTCTTCTCCGGGGAGGTCTCCTCGGCCTTCGCCTCCGTCTCGGTCTCCTCGACCGCGTCGGCGTCGTCCGCCGTGTCGTCCACCGCGACCTCCGCAGCGGAATCGGTGGCCTCCGGGCCGTCCTGCTTCTTCGGCTTCCGCTTCCAGAACACGGCGTCAGACCTCTCATTTAGTCCGATATGGGTGAATGCGCTGCGACCATTGTCGCGCCCGCGCGCGGTGGTCCGTACCGTACCGAACCCACCGGGTGAACCGACAGCCTCAGCCCCTGATCAGGGGGACCCCCGTGGCCGGGGCCACCAGCTCCTCGAACGCCTCCGGCGCCGTGGTCCGGGCGCCCAGCCGGTGGCCGGTGAGGGAACCGTGGTCGTCGCTGGAGCCGGTGACGACCACGCCCAGGTCGGCGGCGACCCCGCGCCAGTGGCGGGCCTGCCCGCTGTTGTGCGAGGGGTGGTCGGCCTCGATGCCGCCCAGCCCGGCGGCGGCCATGCGCTCGACCAGCTCCAGCGGGACGGACCCGTTGAGGGCGCCCTCGGCGCGGCCCGGGTGGGCCAGGGAGCAGACCCCGCCCGCCGCCCGCACCAGTCGGACGGCGCGCACCGGGTCGATGGCGTACCGGGAGGCGTAGGCGGGCCCGCCGGAGCCGATCCACCGGTCGAAGGCGTCCTGCACGTCGCGGGCGGCCCCGGCCTCCACGATCGCGCGGGCCAGGTGGGGACGGCCGATGGTGTTGGCGTCGGCGTGCTCGGCGTGCCCGGCGCCCGCGATCTCCAGCACCCGCTCCCAGGTGACGTCCACCCCGTTCGCCTGGAGCTTGCGGACCATCTCCTCGGCGCGCGAGGCGCGGTCGGAGCGGACCCGGCGCAGCTCCTCGGCGAGGTCGGCGTCGTCCGGGTCGAACAGGTAGGACACCAGGTGGACGCTGGAGCCCCGGTAGGCGCAGGACAGCTCCATGCCCGGGACCAGGGTGAAGCCGGGCGGCAGAACGGCGGCGGCCGCCCCGATGCCGCCGACCGTGTCGTGGTCGGTGAGGGCGAGGACGTCCAGGCCCGCGGCGACGGCGTACCCGATGACCTCCTCCGGAGCATCGCCGCCGTCGGAGACGGAACTGTGGGAGTGCAGGTCGATACGTGTCACCGGCTGATCGTACTAGCTGTGCCTCCTTGAACCTCCGCTCCGCTTCGGTTCGTGCTCAGCGCCCCTAGAAGGCGGGAACCTTCGGCCCTACGTGGACATCCTCGTTCCTCGGACATCCACTCCGGGCCTCCAGAACCCCGCCGGCGCCTCGCCGACTCCCAGTGGCACAGGAGAGCGTGCAAGAGCGCGGTCAGCCCGGGCGGGGGGCCAGCTCCGCCTCCAGGAACGGGCTGGGCGCGCCGAAGGGCGGCTCCAGGGAGACCCCGCCGTCGTTGATGTCGCGCAGGTCCCGCAGGGCGTTGATCTCGCACATCAGCAGGGCGGTGTCGGCGCTCGCGAACACCACCCACAGCCACTGGGACAGCGCCTCCCCGGTGTAGCCGGCGCGTTCGCGGCCCAGGTCGAGGTTCCACAGCGGGATCTCGTGGCCGTCGAAGCGCACCTTGGCGTCGGGTGCCCGGGTGTCGAACCCGTCGCCGGCGTCGGGGCCCTCCAGACCGGCCAGGCGGGCGCCCAGGCCGATCCCGGGGGCCTCAGCGACGATGACGACCTCGCCGACACCGCCCAGCGGGTCGGGTCCGGACAGGGCCACGGCGGTCGCCAGCGCTCCGCTGCGGTCGTCGCCCGCCTCCGCGAACCCGGTGACCACCCACCCGGTGGGCAACGGCCACGGGATCCACACCGGGACGCGCGCCTGGGGCAACAGGGCCTCCAGGGCGCCGGTGTTGGGCTGGCGGAACGGTTGCAGCGGCGTGACCGGGCCGTGTGCGTCGCACTGCCACGCGCTGGTCCACAACCCCGGGGGCTGGACCGCGCGCCCGCACCGGGGACACGAGGGATCGGTCTTCATGTCATAGCGGTCTACCCGGGTGACCTGCGCCGAAAACGCCGGTGGGCGGGCCGCCGCGCGGCCCGCCCACCGGCGGGGA
>NZ_JBJJBV010000314.1:0-7681 GCF_045446735.1 Nocardiopsis protaetiae | reverse complement strand
GCCGGGTGCGCCGATCCGGTCCCCGGCGGCGGGACACCCTCCGGCTGGCGCGGCGCAGCCGCGCCAGCTCGCCGGTGAGGTGGCGCGGATTGGGCACGTGGCGGGTCTGCCCCGTGTCGTCGGCGACCACCGCCAGGGTCGTGATCCCCAGGTCGACCCCGGCCACCGACCCGGGCCGTCGCGGGGTGGCGGCCTCGCGCTCGACCTCGACCTGGAAGGACACCTGCCACCGGCCCCGGGTATGGGACACCGTCGCCGCCAGAATCCGCGCCGTGCCGTTCGCGATGCGCCGGTGGAGCTTGCGGGTGCTCTCGTGGGTACGGATGGTGCCGACCACGGGCAGGGTGACGTGGCGGCGGTCGTCCTCGACCCGGATGGTGCCGGTGGTGAACCGGCACGCCAGGCGGGCCCGGTGCTTGGACTTGAGGCGAGGACGGTCCACCCGCGCACCGGCACGCTCACCGCGCCTGGACCTGGCGTAGTTGTCGAACGCCGCCGCCGCATGGGCGAACCCGGTGTTGTAGGCCTCCTTGGAGTTGTCCGCCCACCACCCCGCGAACCGAGGGTCCTCCCTCTTGGCGGCGTTGAACGCCCTGCGCAGCGCGGGCAGCGACCACGACCGCCACGGGGCACGGTCCTCTTCGCCGATGCCGTAGGACTCCTCGGCACGCCGCTGGTCCCAACAGGCGAGCACATGCGCGACCGCCCAGTTGTAGGCCGCCCGCGCCGCCCCGCAATGCGACCGCAGACGGGCCTCGACTCCGGCGCCCGGGTCCAGGGCGAACCGGTACGCCTGCACGACGTGCCCGGGGCGGGGTGTGAACCCCCGCTTCTTCTTCGCCTGGTGTTCGCTCTGATCGCCTGCGGTCATGGGTCCACCCCCTTCGCCTCGGATGTTCGATCGGTGGTTCGAACAACGACGGTAGCGGGGAGTGCGCAGCCGTGTACGGGGAATAGCACGATCCGCCATGACCCTGGGGTATGACGTACCTCACCTGAGGTGATCGGTGAAAGGTTTGCGGAGAGATGCCGATATTCGTCGGCACATCATGGAACAGCCGACAACCCCCTTCACCCCCCGAAGAAGGTCTGGACAGTGGGCATAGTGTTGACATGTCCCGCCCCTAGCACCACACCCACCGAGACGAGGACGACCTCCGATGCCCCACCCGGCGCACCGTGTACGTGAGTGGCTCACCACCTACGACTCCCCGACCACCTCGGTGTCCCATGTGCTCTGCGACCGGCACCACCCCGACCGCACCGCCATCACCCAGATCGGCCCCGACCTCACACCCACCACCCTCACCTACGGCCAACTCCGCGAACGCTCCCAAGCCCTCGCCAACGGACTCGCCGCCCACGGCATCCGCCCCGGCGACCGCATCGCCACCCTCATCCCCAAAGGCATCGACCTCGCCGTCACCGCCCTGGCCACCTGGCGCCTGGGAGCCGTCCTCGTCCCCCTCTTCACCTCCTTCGCCCCCTCCGCCATCCGCGAACGCCTCACCTCCTCCCACGCCGAACTCGTCATCGTCGACGACCACCACCGCACCAAACTCGACACCGACGACACACCCCCCTGGACCATCGCCACCACCGGCACCCACCCCCTCCACCCCGGCGACACCACCCTCACCACCCTCTCCACCACCGACGCACCCACCGCACCAGACACCCCCATCGGCGGCGACGGCCTCCTCGCCATCGTCTACGTCTCCGGACTCGTCGGCCCACCCCGCGGCGTCCCCGTCCCCGCCCGCGCCCTCGCCGCCATGCACGCCTACCACCGCTACGGCCTCGGCGTCGACGACCACGACACCTACTGGAACACCGCCGACCCCGGCTCCGCCTTCGGCCTCTACCACGGCCTCATCTCACCCCTGCTCGCCGGACACTCCTCCATCGCCCTACGCGCAGGATTCTTCGACCCCGAACTCACCCTCGACGTCCTGGGCATGTACGAGGTCACCAACCTCGCCGCCGACCCCACCACCTACCGCACCCTGCGCGCCGCCACCAAGACCCTGCCCCCCGAGGTCGTCGTCCAACGCCTCACCAGCTTCGGCGAACCCCTCGCCCCCGACGTCATCGACTGGGTCACCGACGTCTTCGGCATCCCCGTACGCGACCACTTCGGCCAGACCGAACTCGGCTGGTGCGTCGGCATCCCCAACGGCGACACCGGCCAGGACACCGACGACATCACCCCCGGCGCCATCGGCCCCGCCCTACCCGGCTGGAAGGTCACCGTCCTGGAGGCCATCTCCGACGAACCCGCACCCCTGGGCGCCTACGGCCGCATCGCCGTCGACCTCGAACACAGCCCCCTCGCCTGGTTCACCGGCTACCTCGACAACGACGCCGCCTCCCAGGTCCGCTTCACCCCCGACAAGGCCTTCTACCTCACCGGCGACACCGGCATCCTCGACCGCCGCGAATGGCTCTTCTTCTCCACCCGCGACGACGGCGCCATCCTCAGCCGCGGCTACCGGATCGGCCCCACCGAGGTGGAGGCCGTCCTCAACGAACACCCGGCCGTGGACGAGTGCGGCGTGTACTCCATCCCCGACGAACTCGCCGGGCAGCTGATCGGCGCACGCGTCGTCCTCGCCCCGGACACCGAGGCCTCCGAGGAACTGGCCGCCGAACTCAAGGAATGGGTGGGCACACGGTTCGCCACCCACGCCGCCCCCGACGTGGTCGACTTCGTACCCGAGCTGCCCCGCACCGCCTCCGGCAAGATGCGCCGCTCCCGCCTGCGCTGAGGCCGGGGACCATCGACACCGAGATCACCGCGGACCCGGTCCGCGACCTGCTCCGGGACCAGTACCCGGACCTCCCGCCACGGACCGCGGAGCCCATCCCGGGGACCGCACGGACGGATTCGAGGAATTCCTCCGGGCCGCCGCCCCCGACGGCATCGCCGCCGACGTCCGCGCCGTCTGGGACGACGCCGTCGCGGCCCGCGCGTGGCAGGGCCCGCCGGTGTGGGTACACGGTGACCTCCGTCCCGCGAACGTCGTCGTCTCGGACGGAACGCTCCCGGGCGTCGTCGACTTCGGCGACATGTTCGCCGGCGGTCCGGCCTGGGACCTCGCGGCGGCGCGGGTGCTGCTGCCCGCGGGCACGGCCGCACGGTTCTTCGACACCTGCGCGCGGGGGACGGGGCGGCGATCCGGCGCGCCCGCGGACCGGCCGCCATGAAGAGCCTCTTCCTGATGCCCATGGGGCAGAACGGAGATCAGGGTCTTCCCGGCGGCAAGCCCCACTGGGGGCCCGCGGGGCGGGCGGCGCTCGACCGTGTCCTCAAGGGCGTCTGACGCACCTTCCGCCGAGAACCCCTGCTCCCGAAACCCCCTACCCCTGCGGCACCAGCTCGTCGATGCGCGCGGCCAGCGCCATGTCCTTGTCGGTGATCGCCCCCACCGAGTGGGTGGCCAGGGACAGGTGCAGGGTGTCGTAGCGGATGTCCATGTCCGGGTGGTGGCCGGCCTGCTCCGCCGCCTGCGCGATGGTGTTCACCAGCAGGATGACGGCCGGGAAGCCCTCCAGGCGCAGGGTGCGCCGCAGCACCGGCCCCTGAGAGTCCAGCCGCCAGCCGTCCAGGCGGGCCAGGCCGTCGTGGATCTGTTCCTCGGTGAGCTTCACTGTGACTCCCCGTGCTCGTGTGCGATGTGCACGCCGCACCTACCCGCCCCGGGCGCACCCGAATCCCGAGGTCGGAGACCCGCCCCGGGCCGTTTTCATGGGAGAGGGGTGCGGCGCAGCCGCACTCCATCATGGTGTTGCTGTTGTTTGGACAACAGAACCGCCACCTGTACTACGTAGATCCTTAGTAGATCCGCAGTGGCGCGTTAACTCTGTTACCAACCTGAGCCCCTACCCCTGACCAGGTACGACACCCCTCCCCACCACCGCGCGCCCCGCCCGCCCCTTGCACTCTCCCCTGGTGACCGGCTTCACTCGTGGGAATCCGGTTCCCATCCCCCACCGACCGGTCTCCTCCACCGGCCCTGGAAGCGAGCCCATGCCCCCCAAGAAGCGCCGGTCGCTTCGCGCCCGCATGATCACCCTGGTGCTCCTGCCCAGCACCGTCCTGCTCCTGGTGTGGTCGCTCTTCACCGCCCTGCTCGTGGGCGACATCCGCGAACTGCGCACCGAGGCCGCCCTCACCCGCGAGGTGGGCGTCGCCGTCCTGGCCGTGATCGACTCCGTCCAGACCGAGCGGCTGGCCACCGCCGACTCCGCCGACGGCGCCGAGAGCACCCGGCGGGCCCTGGAGGAGTCCCGCGCCGCCACCGACACCGCCGTCACCGGCCTGACCGGGGCCCTGCACGGATTCGACGCCGACGCCCTGCCCGACCAGGCCCTCGACCTCCAGCGCGACCTGGAGGGGCTGGCCCACCACCGCGACATCGTCGACGCGCTCCCCCCGCACCGGCGCGACCTCGTGCAGACCGCCACCGCCTACCACGACCTGGTCGAACAGGGCCTGCGCTTCTGGGACGCCCGCGTCGAGCACGCCGAACCCGCGCAGATCCCCCGCCTGCGCTCCCTGAACTCCCTGATGCGCGCCCGCGAACTCCTGGCCCGCCAGAACACCGTGTTCACCCACGCCGTGGCCACCGACACCTTCACCCCCGGCGCCCACACCGAGTTCGTCGCGGCCGCCGGCGCCCAGCGCCACACCTGGGACCGCATCGGCGCCGAGCTCGCCCCCGAGGACGCCCGCACCTACCGGCTGCTGGAGTCCTACGACTCCCTCCGGCGCGTCCACGACCTCCAGGACGCGGTCATCGCCGCACCCCAGAACACCCGCCC
The DNA here is from genome assembly GCF_045446735.1 of Nocardiopsis protaetiae. Classification (NCBI taxonomy): domain Bacteria; kingdom Bacillati; phylum Actinomycetota; class Actinomycetes; order Streptosporangiales; family Nocardiopsidaceae; genus Nocardiopsis; species Nocardiopsis protaetiae. The sequence continues at coordinate 2,857 of NZ_JBJJBV010000314.1, read as the reverse complement.
GCCGGTCAACGCCTCCGCCTGGGAGGGCGCCGCCGAGGCCTCCGACCAGCGCATGAGCGCCGTCGAACACGAACAGCTCGACCTGCTGGCCGACTACAGCGACGCCCGGTCCGCCGACCTGGCCCGCACCGCCCTGCTGACCAGCCTCCCCATCCTGGCCATCGCCCTGGCCTCGGCGGCCGTCGCGATCACCGGCGCCGTCCGCATGGGCCGCCGCCTGGACCGCCTGCGCACCACCACCCTGGAGCACGCCCGCGTCCACCTGCCGCGCCTGACCGCCCGCCTGCGCGCCGGCGAGGAGGTCGAACCCGAACCCGCGCCGGTACCGCGCGCCCGCGGCGACGAGATCACCGACGTCGCCGACGCCTTCGACGACGCCCGCCGCGCCGCCGTGGCCTCCGCCGTCCAGGAGGCGCGGCTGCGGGCCGGGGTGCGCGCCATGTTCGGCACCATCGCCCGCCGCACCCAGTCGCTGGTCCACCGCCAGCTGGCCGTCCTGGACCGGCTGGAACGCGACGAGACCGACCCCGACGCCCTGGCCGCGCTGTTCCGCGTCGACCACTTCAGCGCCCGCCTGCGCCGCAACGCCGAGAACCTCATGCTGCTCAGCGGCGGCACCCCCACCCGCCACCCCCGCGCGCCGATGCGGCTGCACGAGGTGGTGCGGGCCGCCGCCGGGGAGATCGAGGACTACACCCGCGTCCAGCCCCGCGACCTGCCCCCGGTGGCGCTGCGCGGCGACACCGCCGCCGACACCGCCCGGCTGCTGGCCGAGCTGCTGGAGAACGCCACCGCGTTCTCCCCGCCCACCGCCGAGGTGGAGGTCCGCGCCGTCGCCGACGCCGACGGCTGCCGCATCGAGGTGACCGACCAGGGGCTGGGCATGGGGGCGGCCGCCCTGGAGGAGGCCAACGCCCTGCTGGCCGACCCGCCCCGCTTCGACGTGTCCGGGCTGGTGGAGGACTCGCCCCTGGGCCTGTTCGTGGTCGCCACCCTGGCCGCCCGCCACGGGCTGGCGGTGGAGCTGGCCGCAGCGCCGGGCGGCAACGGGGTGCGCGCGACCGTGCGCGTGCCCGCCGACGCCCTGGCCGAACCCGGGCCGGCGCCCGCTCCCCCGCCGCCCACCCGCGTCCCCGCGCCCGCGGTGCGCGCCGTCCCGGCCGCTCCCCCGGTCCCGCCGGCTCCCGCGGCCCCCGCCCTCGCCGCCGCGAACGGTGCCGGGCCGCGGCAGGACGCGGGCACCGACGACGACCACTACATGGGGCTCCCCCGCCGCCGACGGCGCGCCGTGGACCCGGCGCCCGCACCCGCGGCCGCCGCCGATGACGACGACCGCTCCCCCGAACGGATGCGTTCGCTGATGAGCGCCTTCCAGGCCGGAACCCTGCGCGCCCGCGCGGACGGGCCCGGACCGGACGGCGACACCGAGGAAGGATGAACATGATGTCCGCCCAAGCCGAGGAGAACGGGACCGGCACCCTGGACTGGCTGCTGGCCGACCTGGTCGAGAAGATCGCGCACTCGCGCAGTGCGCTGCTGCTGTCGGCCGACGGGCTGCCGCTGGCGGCCTCCCCCGGTGTGGACCGCGAGCACGGGGAACGCCTGGCCGCCATCGCCTCGGGGTTCGCGTCCCTGGCCCGGGGCGCCCGCGCGCCGCTGGGAGCGTCCAAGGTGCACCAGACGGTGGTCGAGCTGGACACCGTGTTCTTCTTCGTGGTCGACGCCGGGCAGGGCGCCTCCCTGGCGCTGGCCGCGGGGACCGACTGCGACATGGGCCAGGCCGCCTTCGAGATCAACCGGCTCGTGCGCCGGGTCGGCCCCCACCTGGCCGCGCTGCCGCGCCGGGGCGTGCGCGGGTGATGTCCGACCACGCCGAGGGGCCGGACCTGATCCGCCCCTACGCGCTGACCGGGGGCCGGACCCGCCCCTCCCGGTCGGACCTGACCCTGACCACCTCCGTGGTGGCGGTGGCCGAGGTGGTCGAGGACGACCCGGAGGCCCGGGAGATCCACGCCCTGTGCGGCCGGCCGGTGACGGTGGCCGAGGTCGCCTCCCGGTCGGGGCTGCCCCTGGGCGTGGTCCGGGTGCTGTTGGCGGACCTGGTGGACCGAGGGAACGTGCTGGCCCACACCCCCCAGCGGGAACGGGACCGGCCCGACGAGGCGACACTGCGCGCGGTGCTGGCGCGCATCAAGGAACTTTGAGGCGCTTTGAACGGAACGACGACGATGAACGGATCGGGAGTGTTCGGGCCGGCGCCCGACACGCTCAAGATCGTGGTGGCCGGTGGTTTCGGCGCGGGCAAGACCACGCTGGTGTCGGCGCTGAGCGAGGTCGAGGCGCTGCACACCGAGGAGGAGATGACCGTCGCCGGGAGCGGCGTGGACGACCTGGCCGGGGTGGAGGCCAAGACCACCACAACGGTCGCCCTCGACTTCGGCCGCATCACCCTGGACCCCACCACCGTGGTGTACCTGTTCGGTACCCCGGGGCAGCGGCGCTTCTCGCACATGTGGGAGGAACTGGTGGAGGGGGCGCTGGGCGCGGTGGTGCTCGCCGACACCCGCCGCCTCACCGACTGCTTCGACGTCATCGACTTCTTCGAGGCGCGGCGGGTGCCGTTCGTGGTGGCGGTGAACTGCTTCGACGGGCAGCGCTCGCACCGCGCCGAGGACGTGCGGGTGGCGCTGGACGTGGCCGACCCGGTGCCGGTGCTGCTGTGCGACGCCCGGGACCGCGACTCCGTCAAGGAGGTGGTGCTGGAGCTGGTCGAGCTGGTGCTGCGCCTGGAGATGTCGGGCGCCTGAACCGGCTCCGCGGACCGGCCGGCTCCCGGAGGACGAGGACACGGTGCGGT
>NZ_JBJJBV010000313.1:0-7130 GCF_045446735.1 Nocardiopsis protaetiae | reverse complement strand
GCCGCCGTGTGCCCGCCCCCGGCCCGCCCCGGGCCGCCGCGCGTGCCGGGCCGCCCGCCACGGGAACGGCACGGCGGGGCGAGGCGGGCGGGGCACGTTACGGGAACAATGGGCCGTCCAGGGTCGTCCAGGGCAGGGAGTAGCGGGCATGTCCGAAGTCATCGTCGTCACCGGGGCCGCCGGGGGTGTGGGCACCCTGCTGCGCCCCAGGCTGGCCCGCCCCGGCCGCGTCCTGCGGCTGGTGGACGTCGCCCCGCAGGAGCCGGCCGCCCCCGGCGAGGCGGTGGAGGTACTGACCGGGGACGTCACCGACCTGGCCGCCATGGAGGCGGCGTTCGCGGGCGCGGACGCGGTGATCCACCTGGGCGGGTTCAGCCTGGAGGAGCGCTGGGAGGACATCCTCCAGGTCAACATCCACGGCACCCGCCAGGTGTTCGAGGCGGCCCGCCGGGCCGGGGTCGGCCGGGTGGTCTTCGCCAGCTCCAACCACGCGGTGGGCTTCCACCCGCGCTCGGCGGGCGATCCGGGCGACTACCTCTTCCCGCGCCCGGACACCCACTACGGGGTGGGCAAGGCCGCGGGCGAGGCCCTGGGCGCCCTCTACCACGACCGGTACGGGCTGGACGTATTGTGCGTGCGCATCGGCTCCTGCTTCGCCGAGCCGCGGGACTCGCGGATGCTGGCGTCGTGGCTGTCGCCCGACGACTGCGCCCGGCTGGTGGAGGCGCTGCTGGCCGTCCCCTCCCCGGGTTTCCGGGTGCTGTGGGGGGTCTCCGACAACACCCGCCGCTGGTGGTCGCTGGCCGAGGCCCGGGCGCTGGGGTTCGAGCCCAAGGACGACTCGGAGGTGTTCGCCCCGGCGATCCTGGCCCGCGAGGGCGCCGAGCCCGACCCGGAGCAGCCGCCCCACCACCTGCTGGGCGGGTCGTTCTGCGACCCCTCCCTGGACAACGACCGGCTGGAGGGGCGGGCGCCGCTGCGCACCCGCCCCCAGGGCTGAGCGCGGCCCCGGCGGCCGCGCCCGCGGCCGCCGGGCCGGTCTCACGGGGTGAGGGGGATGTTGGTCAGGCCCTGGCGGGCGTTGGCCACCGTGTTGCTGGAATGGACGGTGTTGGGGTTGGAGCCGCAGGAGGACTGGCTCCACAGCGCGATCGCATAGCCGCCCACCCCGCCCAGGTCCGAGCGGTTGGACCGGAACACGTTGCCGCAGCCCTCCCCGGCCAGCTGCTGGGTGCTGGTGTAGCCGTGGGTGAAGGTGCCGGGCGGGGAGAACGTGCCGGTGTTGTCCTCGAAGATGTAGCCGTTGCCCTTGAGGTCCACCCAGCTGTCGGCGTAGTGGACGCCGGAGATGCCCCGCCCGTCGAAGGTGTTGTTCGCGACGCGGCCGTCGCGGGTGCCCTCCTTGACGTCGATGTGCTCGCCGCGCACGTTCGGCCCGAAGTGGTTGCCGGTGACCTGGATGCGGTCGCTGCGGTCGCGGCCGCCGGTCAGCCCGTGGCAGCCCCAGTTGCCGTGCGCCGAGCCGATGTAGAGGCCCTCGCCGTAACCGGGCTGGACCAGCCCGATGTCGTGGATGCGCGAGTCGCGCAGGGAGCCGTCGGCGCTGGAGGAGCGGAAGTGCACGCCCTCCTCGTCGGTGCGGCGCACCTCCACCCCGCTGATGTGCACCGAGGTGGAGCGGTCGATGACGATCCCCTTCTTGGAGTCGGCGACCGTGAACCCGCGCAGGTTCCAGTGGGAGGCGTTGTAGAGCCACAGCCCGTAGCCGCTGCGGTGGGTGCCCGGGGCGGGGCAGCCGCTGCCGGAGGGGGTGTCGTCGTTGACCAGGACGGCGCTGCGGGGGCCGGTGAGGGTGATGGGGGCGCCGGCGGTCCCGGCGCGGGTGGCCGTGAACGTGCCGACGTAGCGGCGGTCCCCGGCCAGGGTGATGGTCTGCCCGGGCCGGGCGGCGGCCAGGGCCTGTTCGAGTTCGGGCCCGGTGGTGACGGTGACGGCGGCCGCCGCCGCGGCCGGGGCGGGCAGGGCCGCCCCGGCCAGGGGCAGGGCGAGCGCCGCCAGCAGGGCGGGCAGGAGTCGGCGGGCGCGGGATCGGAGAGGGGAGGGAGGGGAGGTGGATGCGGGCACGGTTCCTCCGTGTGGGGGTGTCGTCGCCGTGGGTCACGGGGGCGTGACGCAAAAGTAAACCTTCTTTCCTGTTGCATCAAGGGCCCCTGGTGTTCACTCCCCCAGGTAACGCAGCACCGCCCGCACCCGCCGGCTGTGCCCCGTGCCGTGGTCCAGGTCCAACTTGTCGAAGATCGCGTTGACGTGCTTCTCCACCGCGCTCAACGACACGTGCAGCCGCTCGGCGATCGCCGGGTTGTTCCACCCCTGCGCCATCTGCTCCAGCACGTCCCGCTCACGCGGCGTCAACCGGGCCAGAGGATCGGACTGGGCGTGCGCCAGCAGCCGCCGCACCACCTCCGGATCGAACGCCGCACCCCCCGCCGCCACCCGCTCCAGCGCCGCCAGGAACTCCCCCACCTCCGACACCCGGTCCTTGAGCAGGTACCCCACCCCGCCCGGCGAACCGGTCAGCAGCTCGGTCGCATAACGCCGCTCCACGTACTGCGACAGCACCAGCACCGCCACCCGCGGATACTCCGCGCGGATGCGCAGCGCCGCCCGCAGCCCCTCGTCGGTGTGCGTGGGCGGCATCCGCACGTCCACCACCGCCGCCTCCGGCTCCAGCCGGGCCACCTCGACCACCAGGGCCTCGGCGTCCCCGACCGCCGCCACCACCTCGTGCCCCTCCTCCTCCAGCAGGCGCACCAGCCCCTCCCGCAGCAGCACCGAGTCGTCGGCGATCACCAGACGCATGAACACACTCCATCTCTCCGGTTCAGCCGGGCAGTACGGCGCGGACCGCGGTCGGCCCGCCCGCCGGGCTGTCCACCGACAGTGTGCCGTCCAGCGCCGCGATCCGCCGCGCCAGCCCCGTCAACCCGCCCCCGGACACATCCGCCCCGCCCCGGCCGTCGTCCCACACCCGCAACTCCCAGCCCCCGCCACCCGCACCCCCGCCGATACCGTCCAGGTGCACCACCACCTGCCCCGCCCCCGAGTGCTTGACCGCGTTGGTGATGGCCTCCCTGGCCACGAAGTACAGCGCCGTCGCCGGAACCCCCTCCGGCGGCGGGTCCGCGGACACCCGCACCGCCACCGGCAGCGGGCACCGGTCGGCCACCTCCGTCAGCGCCGCCGCCAACCCCAGCGTGTCCAGCGCGTTCGGATAGACCCGCCAGGCCACATCCCGCAGCTCCTCCAGCAGCACCAGCGCCTCCGCGTGGGCGTCGCGCACCAGCCCCGCCGCCCGCTCGGCGTCGCCGCCGCGCCGGGCCCGGCCCAGCAGCATCGACAGCGCCACCACCCGCTGCTGCACCCCGTCGTGCAGGTCGCGCTCGATCCGGCGGCGCTCCTCGTCCACCGCCCGCACCACCTCCGACCGCGTCCGGGTCAGCTCGTCGATGCGTCGCGCCATCAGGTCCTGCGTGCTCGGCCCCACCAGGCGGCGGGCCAGCAGCGCCTCGGCCGCGGCCACCGCCTCAGTGCCCGCCCACAGCAGCCCGGCGGTGCCCAGGCCGAAGATCGCGCCCAGGGACAGCGAGGAGATCCGCAGGTTCACCCCCGTCATGTGGATCTCCACCAGCGAGGCGCCCCCGGTGGCGGCGTCCCACACCAGCCCGATCGCGAACAGCAGCGCCAGCCCGCCCAGCACGAACAGCAGCAGCGAGGACACCAGCGCCACCGGCAGCCGGGCCAGCAGGTACCGCACCCGCGGCCCGGCCCCCGGGTCGGGGTGCAGCGCCCTGCCGTACCAGCGGTCCAGCCGGTCCAGGTCCCGGTCGGCGATCCGCACCGCCCACCCCGCCACCCGGGGCCGGGCCGCGGACCGCAACGCCACCGGGGCGGCCAGGAGCCACAGCACGGTGGCCGCGGCCGTGACCTGCCCGGCCAGCGCCCCGACCAGGGAGCGTGCGCACCGCAGCGCCACCGCCGCGACCGGCTCCCACCAACGACCCGCCACCCTGCCCCCAGCTTCCTCTAGGCGTCGCGGCGGGCGAGCAGCACCGCGCCCGCCGCCAGCGCCACCGCCGACCAGCACAGGAGTACCACGCCCGCCGGACCCGGGCCCAGGTCCACCGGGCCCAGCGCCAGGTCGGTGTCCATGAACGCCGCACCGGCCACGAACAGCGTCCGCTCGGTCAGGAACACCGACACCTCGCCACCGATCATCAACAGCATCACCGGCAACCCCACGACCAGCAGGAACACCGTGGTCAGCGCCCCGGCCACCGACCGCAGCGCCGCACCCGCCCCCAGCGCCGTCACCGCGATCAGCGCCAGATAGGCGCCCTGGCGCAGCACGGAGGCGGCCGCCGCGCCCGCCTCCAGCGTCCCGTACCCCTCCAGGTAGGGGTGCGCCATCACCGCGAAGGACAGCGCCGTCCCGGCCGCCGCGGCCACCACCCCCAGCACGAACGCGAACCCCGCCGCCACCACGGTCTTGGCCGCCAGCAGCCGCCACCGCACCGGCACCACCTGTAGGGAGGCGTGCAGCGACCGGGAGGAGTACTCCGTGGTGATCATCGGCAGCACCAGGCCGATCACCGCGAACTGCACCACCCACAGGGTGGCGTAGGCCGCCATCTCCGCGGCGGGCACCTCGGTGAGCGGCACCGACCCGTTCTGGGCGTTGGAGACGGTGGCCACCGCCACCGACGGCGCCACCGCGCACATCAGCGCCAGCGCCGCCGCGGCCCCCCACCAGGTGGTGCGCACCGACCGCAGCCGCACCCACTCGGCGGACACCGCCGCGGCCAGGTCCGACCACGCCCGGCGCGGCCCGGCCGGACGTTCCACGACAGCGGGGAGGACGGCGTTCATGACTGCTCTCCCTTGCGGGCGGTGTACTGCACGGCGTTCTCGGTCAACTCGCGGTAGGCCTGCTCCAGGGAGGCGTCGCGGGTGCGCAGCTCGTGCACCACCACCCCGGCCCGGTGGGCCAGCTCCCCCACCCGCTCCATCTCCAGGCCGGTGACCACCAGCTCGGTCGGCCCCGCCCGCTCCACCCCGGCGCCCTCGGCCGCCAGCGCGGTGACCAGGTCCTCCGGGTGCGGGCTGCGCACCACCACGGCCGTCCAGGCGCTGTCCGCCAGCACCTCGGCCAACGGGGCGTCGGTGATGAGCCGCCCCCGCCCGATCACCACCAGGTGGTCCGCGGTCAGCTGCATCTCGCTCATCAGGTGGCTGGAGACGAACACGGTCCGCCCCTGCCCCGCCAGCTCCCGCATCAGCTCGCGGATCCACCGCACCCCGTCCGGGTCCAGCCCGTTGACGGGTTCGTCGAACAGCAGCACCCCCGGATCGCCCAGCAGCGCCCCGGCGATGCCCAGCCGCTGGCTCATCCCCAGCGAGAACGTGCCCGCCCGGCGCCGGGCCACCGGGGCCAGGCCGACCTGTTCCAGCACCTCGTCCACCCGCCGGTCGGGGATGCGGTGGGTGCGGGCCAACGCCAGCAGGTGGGCGCGGCCGCTGCGCCCCGGGTGCACGGCGCGCGCGTCCAGCACCGCCCCCACGTGGTGCAGCGGCCGGTCCAGCTCCCGGTAGGGGCGCCCGCCCACCAAGGCCTGCCCGGAGGTGGGGTGGTCCAGCCCCAGCACCATCCGCATCGTGGTGCTCTTGCCCGCACCATTGGGCCCCAGGAACCCGGTCACCCGCCCCGGGCGGACCTCCAGGTCCAGGGAGTCCACGGCGAGCACGTCGCCGTAGCGTTTGGTCAGTCCCCGCAGGGTGATCATGGCCCTCCAGCCCTCGCTTCTCCGACGGTGTCCATGCTGGTCGCCGCACCCCGGCCCCGGCCATGGTGCCGCCCGCCGACCGGGGGTGCGGTTTTCCGCAGGACACACCCGCGGGTCCTCTGCTACGGTCGGCGGTATGCAGCGCGCCCACAGCACGACGACGCCGGAGATGCCACCGGCGCGCTGACTCTTGCACTCAACGAAGCCCCGGGGCGCACCGCTCCGGGGCTTCGCGCATCCGGTGGTCCGCCCCCCGCACATTCCTCGGGAGGAACCCGTGACCACCGCCGCCTGGGCCGCGACCTGGAACTGTTCGGCACCGACCCGCTCATCGGCGCCGGGCTGCCGTTCTGGCTCCCCGACGGCGCCACCGTCCGCCACGCCCTGGAGGAGTACGTGCGCGGCCTGGAACGCGAGGCCGGGTACGCGCACGTGTACTCGCCCGCCCTGGGCAAACGCGCCCTCTACGAGAGGTCCGGGCACTGGTCGCACTACCGCGACGGCATGTTCCCGTCCCTGGAGGACGGCGGCGACGAGCTGGTGCTGCGCCCCAGCCTGTGCCCGCACCACGCCCTCATGTACCGGTCGCGGGCGCGCAGCCACCGGGAGCTGCCGCTGCGCATCGCCGAACTCGGCGACATGTACCGCCACGAACCCTCCGGGTCGCTGGGCGGGCTCACCCGGGTGCGGGCCATCCGCCTCAACGACGCCCACATCTTCTGCACCCCCGGCCAGGTCGTGGACGAGACCGCGAACGCGCTGGAGCTCATCGGCCGCGCCCACCGGGCCCTGGGCATCACCCCCGTCCGTTACCGGCTGTCCCTGCCCGGCCCGGGCGGCAAGTACGCCGGCGAGCCGGCCGTGTGGGAGCACGCCACCGACCTGCTGGTGAACGCCCTCAAGCAGGCCGGGCTCGACTGGGAGGAGGGGCCCGGGGAGGCCGCGTTCTACGGACCCAAGATCGACGTGCAGATCGCCGACCCGGCCGGACGCGAGTCCACCCTGTCCACCGTCCAGGTCGACCTGCACCAGCCCGAACGCTTCGACCTGCACTACACCGGACCCGACGGGGCCCGCCACCGGCCCGTCATGGTGCACCGCAGCGTCATCGGCAGCATCGAGCGGGTGGTCGCCCACCTCATCGAGGTCCACCAGGGGGCCTTCCCGGCCTGGCTGGCCCCGCTCCAGCTGGTCACCCTGCCCGTCTCCCCCGGCCAGGAGGCGGCCGCCGCCCACCTGGCCGACCTGGCCCGGCGGCGCGGCCTGCGCGCCGACACCGCCCTCGCGGAC
>NZ_JBJJBV010000312.1:0-7146 GCF_045446735.1 Nocardiopsis protaetiae | reverse complement strand
GGGACGGCTCAGCGGCCGTTGGCGCGCAGGGTCTCCACCGCGTTCACGGTGGCGTACCCCCGCCACTCCAGCGCGGCGGCGGGGGAGTAGGGCGTGAAGTCGACGGTCCAGCCGCCGTCGGGGCCCTGCCCCCGCTCCAGGCGGTCGAGGTCGGCGGCGACGGCCCCAGCGTCCAAGTGCTCCCGGACCGGGCGGCCGGGCACGGCCGCGTAGTCGAGCGGGTGGAGCGTCTCGCCCTCCGCGCCCCCGGCCACGGGGACCCGGCCGTCGGCGGGCACGAACCGCGCCAGGCCGTGCAGCAGATCGACGGCCTCGGGCCGGGTGTCGGCGACGGCGTCCAGGAACCCCAGCGCGAACGACAGCACGTACGCGAAGGGCGTCTCCTCGACGGCGGCGATCTCCTTGAGGCAGTACTCCGTCGCGGTCGCGAGCCACGGGTGGTCCGCGATCCGGGGATCCGCCCGGGCCGCCCGGTGGGCCTGCGCGGTGATCGCGGCCGTGATCTGCAAGGACGACGCGTGCGGGTCGGCCGACACCCAGAAGGGCGCGCAGGCGGTCGGGTCCGTGACGGGGAGCGCGAACGGCAGCCCGCCGTCGGGCAGGGTCGCCGCGGCCAGCCAGTCCAGCAGCGCCGGGGTGTGCGGGGACGCCGCGGGGGCGGCGTCCGCCAGCGCCTCCAGGGCGTGCTGGGCGCCGCCGGGCTGGCTCTCGGGGGAGCGCAGATCGGGTTCCAGGCCGTGGCCGTAGCCGCCGTCGGGGTTGCGGTACCCGTCCAGCGCCGCGAGGACGGCGGGGCCGGTGTGCTCGGTGGGGCTGACGAGGTGCTCGAAGCGCCGCCGGTCCAGCAGGCGGGCGTGCCCGGCCATGAAGGCGGACGCCCGGTCGGTGTCGATGCTCATACCGCCACCCTGCCGCGTGCCGCGGCCCCGGGTCTTGAACGAAACGGTCAGCCGCCGTCCAGCAGCCTCCCCGGCGGCAGCCCGGCCAACCGCCCGGCCTCGCGGGTGAAGTGCGCCTGGTCGGCGTACCCGGCGAGGGCGGCGGCCTCGCCCAGCGGCGTTCCGGACCGGGCCAGGCGCAGGGCGCGCTGGAAGCGGTGGACGGACATGAGGGTCTTGGGGCCGTAGCCGAAGACGCGGTCGCAGGTGCGCCGCAGGGTGCGCGCGGACATCCCGTGCTCCCGGGCGATCGCGTCCGCCGTGGCGCGGGTGCGGGCGGCCCGGTCCAGGGAGGCGGCCAGGCGCAGCGCCGAGCGGTCGGGGTCGGCGCGCCGCCATAGCGCGGCGAAGGCGCGTTCCAGGGTCGCGGCCGGATCGGCGGTCCGCGGCAGCGGGGGCAGGCGGACCAGGTCGGCCAGGTCGACGCGGCGGTCGGCCAGCTCGCGGGCGGGGACGCCGAGCAGCGCGTGCGCCGTCCCGGGGGCCAGCCGCAGACCCCAGGTCGCCTCGCCGGGGCGGGGCTCGCCGACCTGCGCGGCGGTGTCGGGCCCGGCCACCACGAGGCGGCCGCGGTGCCACATGAGGTCCATCGCGGCGTCGGGCAGCACCCGGTGGACGGCTTCGCCGGCGGGCGGGACCGCGGCCGGGGGCCGCCCGTCGAGGGTGGTGGCGGGCGACGGGCGGACCCGCCACAGGACCCCCGACCGCCCTCGCCGCTCCCGGTATTCGGTCACCCTCCGAGCCTACTGGTACGACCCTCATCGAAGTTCCACGGACGCTGACAGTGCCTATAATGTCCGGAAAGGGACGGTAGGCATGCTTTGCCGCGGATTCCCTCCGACGCGGCGTGTCCGACCCCCGCGCCGGTTACCGTGGCGGCATGGTCATGTGGGCTTCGGACAACCGGGCGGGGAAGGTGCGGGAGGGGTTGACCCTGCTGCTGTCGCAGGGGCTGATCGACGATTTCGAGATCCGCCCCGACGACGAGTACCCCTACCGCGTCACCATGCCCGTCGGCGTCATCCCCCTCACCGAGCACCAGGCCGCGCACTTCCTCCTCGGCGCCGTCACCGCCCGCTTCGGCCCCCTCGCCCGCCGCACCCCCTGACCGCCGCACCCCCCGCCGTGCACGCCGAAGGCGCCGGACCGTGGGGTTCCGGCGCCCTCGGGCGGGTGTGGGGCGGGGTCAGTGGACCAGGGCGGCGAACTCCTCGGCGATGACCGTGGCCCCGGCCTTGTTGGTGTGGATGTCCGGGCCCAGGTCCACGTTGCACATCCACGTGTAGTCGCAGATCGCCTGGAGGTTGACCGGCATGGCGCCCTCCTCCGGGACGTCGAAGTCGGCGGAGTCGAACGCCGCCTCCACGTCGGCGACGTCGATGTCCTCGGCGGCGTAGGCCTCGCGCAGGGACTCGTTCAGGGTCTGGAGGACCTCGGTGGCGTACCCGGCGAAGGTCGCGTCGAAGGGGATCTCGCCCTCGACCTCGCCCAGCCCCGGCCCCGCCTCCGGGTCGATCGTGGCGGCCTCCGACGGCTCGGCCTCCCCGCCGTCCGCGGTGTCCTCCTCGCCGTCCGCGGGCTCCCCGGCCTCCAGGAGCATCGCGGCCAGGAACGGGTTGTAGTAGGTCATCGCGATGATCTGGGTGTCCGGGCCGGCGGCGGCGCGCAGACGGGACGCGATCTCGGGCACCTCGGACTCGATGCGCTCCAGCCCCTCGTCGATGCACGCGGTGTCGACGACGGGGCGCCCGCCGGTCTCCACGTTGTCGATGCCCACGACGCAGCCGGTGAAGTTGTTGCCGCCGATGGTCAGGGTGACCAGGTCCACCCGGCCCTCGTGTTCGGCGAGGAACTCCTCGGCCACCTCGATCTGCGAGCGGCCGTCGTACCGCTCGCCGCAGCGGGGGATCCCGCCTTCGAGGAACGTCGTGGTGTCCTCGCCGCCGCAGCCGCTGCGTTCGTGGCGCAGCGTCGAGTCGCCGTCGTACAGGGTGCGGTACAGGATGTCCGTGTACCCGTCGGCGGTCTCGGCCCCGGGGCCCTCCTCGGTGGGCTGCACGCCCACCGTCAGCGAGTCGCCCAGGGAGAGGTAGTACCGCTCCTGGGTCCCCGCCGAGGTGTCCTCACCGTCGCCGCCCGCGCAACCGGTCGCCGCCAGCGCGGTCGCGGCCACCGCGACGAGGGCGGCGTACCGGATGTTCCACCGGATTCTCACTGTCGTTCTCCAACCAGATGAAGCCAAGGGGGTGCGCGCCCGGGGCGGTCCCGGTGAGAGGACGGATACCGCCGGGTAACACACTTACCGACTGGAAGGTTCGGTGTCGAGGGGGACCAGGAGGCATCTCAGTAACGATGCGAGCCGTTCGCGCTCCTGCGCGGGCATCGGGGCCAGGAGCGTCTCCTCGTAGCTGAGCAGTGACTCCAGCGCCGCGTCGATGCGCTCGGCGCCCTTGTCGGTCAGGCGCACCAGCACCCCGCGCTTGTCGGCGGGGTCGGGGCGGCGGCGCACCAGCCCGGCGGCGGCCAGCCGGTCGACCCGGTTGGTCATGGTCCCGGAGGTCACCAGGGTGGCGCGCAGCAGTCGGCCCGGGCTCAGCTCGTAGGGCGGGCCGGAGCGGCGCAGCTCGGCCAGGACGTCGAACTCCCAGGGCTCCAGGGAGTGTTCGGTGAACACGGTCCGCCGGGCCCTGTCCAGGTGTCGGGCGAGCCGGGACACCCGGCTGAGCACTTCGAGCGGCGTCACGTCCACGTCCGGCCGCTCGGCGCGCCACGCCTCGATCAGCCCATCCACCTCATCGCGCATGGACCCAGCATATCTCTTGACATCAAGATAGTGGGGCGGGTATGCGATGCACACCCGCCCCACAGGAGACTCCACGCCCCGGCCGTTCGTTCCCGGCGGCTCCGCTCGTTCCTAGCGGCTCCGCTTGGTCCGCAGCCGCGGCTTGGCCTCCAGGCTCGACAGCCCGTTCCACGCCAGGTTGACCAGGTGCGCCGCCACCACCTCGCGCTTGGGCCTGCGCACCTCCAGCCACCACTGGCCGGTCAGTGCCCACATGCCCACCAGCGCCTGGGCGTACATGGGGGCGAGCGCGGGGTCATAGCCCCGCTCGGCGAACTCGTCCACCATGATGTACTCGACCTGGCTGGCGATGTCGTTGATCAGGCTGGCGAAGCTCCCCGTCCCGGAGGCCACGTGCGAGTCGCGGGTGAGCACCCGGAACCCGACCGTGTTCTCCTCGACGTAGCGCAGCAGGGCCAGGGCCGCCTTCTCGATCTTGTTGCGGGCGCTGTCGGCGGTGAGGGCCTCCGAGACCATGCCCACCAGGGTGCGCATCTCCTGGTCGACGACGACCGCGTAGATGCCCTCCTTGCCGCCGAAGTGCTCGTACACCACGGGCTTGGACACGCCCGCCCGTGCGGCGATCTCCTCCACGGAGGTCGCGTCGAACCCTCGTTCGGCGAACAGCTCCCGGCCGATCTCCAGCAGCTGTCGCCTACGCTCCTCGCCCGTCATGCGCTTGCGGCGCACACGGACCCTCTGCTCGCTGTCGGCTGCTCCCATGATGGTCAAGAATCCTAAACGCTGACCCGCTTGGCGGCGAGTCGCTCGTTGTCGGGCCAGCGGACCTTGGTGGCCCAGCCGAACTTCTCGAAGAACCAGATGATCCGCGCCGAGATGTCGATCTGGCCCTTGAGCACACCGTGCCGGGCGCAGGTCGGGTCGGCGTGGTGCAGGTTGTGCCAGGACTCGCCGAACGACGGGATGGCCAGCCACCACACGTTGCGGGAGCGGTCGCGCACCTCGAAGTTCTCCTCGCCGATGGTGTGGCAGATGGAGTTGATCGACCAGGTCACGTGGTGCAGCAGCGCCACCCGGACCAGGCTGGCCCAGAAGAACGCGGTGACCGCGCCCCACCAGGACATGGTGACCAGGCCGCCGATGAGCGCCGGGGCGAACAGGGAGAAGAGCACGAGCGGGCCGAACAGCCTGTCGACGAGGACGACGTCCTTGTCCTTGAGCAGGTCCGGGGCGAAGCGGCGGGGCGAGGTCTTCTTGTCGTCCAGGTACATCCACGCCATGTGCGCGTAGTACAGGCCCTTGGCGACGGACTTCCAGTCGTCGCCGAACCGCCACGGCGAGTGCGGGTCGCCCTCGGCGTCCGCGTACTTGTGGTGGCGGCGGTGGTCGGCCACCCACTTGATGACGCTGCCCTCGATGGCCAGCGATCCGGCGACCGCGAGCGCGATCTTGAGCGGGCGGTTGGCGCGGAACGAGCCGTGGGTGAAGTGGCGGTGGAAGCCGACCGTGATGCCCAGACCGCTGATCACGTAGAAGACCGTGGCGATGGCGATGTCGACCAGGCTCAGGCCCCAGCCCCAGAAGAACGGGACGGAGGCGAGCAGCGCGATGAGCGGGATGAACACGAACGCGAACACGGTGAAGCGCTCGGCGCGCCCGCGCAGCTCGGGCTCGTACTCGGGGATCGGGGCGCGCTTGGCGGCGGTCGTCTCGGCGGTGGCCTCGGCCGCGGTGGCGGCCGGCCCCCCGGTGGGCGTCTCGGGTACGGCGGTCATGAATCCCTGCCTCGTGATCGGAAACGTCGTGCGTTCGTCGTCTGTTCGTCTGTGAGGTCAGGGCGTGCCGGGAGCGCGCGGGCATCCGTCGCGACGGCCCAACCTATACCTACGTAACCGTAACCTACGAAGCCGTAGGTTTGGCAAGGGCTGTTGCGAAGGCGCTATCTTGGTGACCGTCATGTCGGCGCGGGGATCCGCGCCCGGCGTGTTCCCGGATGATGTAATCGGCAGCATGTGGGGTTTTGGTCCCCATCGTCCAGGTTCGAGCCCTGGTCCGGGAGCAGACGCGCCCACCGGCGATCGCCGGACCCGCCCCCCGCCGGGCCATCTCCTGTCGGCCCTCTCTCCCGCCGGACCCGGTGGACACCTCCCGGGCCGACGCGGCGCACATCACATCCCTCCCCGGTCCCTCCCGCAACAGAGCCCGTGAGCGGGCGACGCGCGCGACCGCCCCCTCGCCAGGGCCGTCTCCACCGCCGGGGGCCTGTGACGCGGATGTATCCTTCCCATGTCGGCCGCACGACGCGTCGTCGCCGTGCGCGGCATGAGGGACGACACCCCGCCGAAGGCCGAATGCGAGATCGTCTTCTTCCTAGCCAGCTATCACGAGGGGTCTCCTCCAGTGAGCGTGAACCGCCCGGCTGCCGTCATCGTCCTCGCCGCGGGCGAGGGCACCCGGATGAAGTCCCAACTCCCCAAGGTGCTCCACGAGATCGGCGGCCGCAGCCTGGTCGGCCACGTGCTGGCCGCCGCCGGCGAACTCGATCCGCTGCACACGGTCGTCGTCCTCGGACACGCCCGCGAGCGCATCGCCGAGCACCTGGCGCAGATCGCCCCCGCGGCCGTCACCGCCATCCAGGAGGAGCAGAAGGGCACCGGGCACGCGGTGCGCATGGCCCTGGAGGACCTGGCCCGCCAGGGCATCGAACCCACCGGCACCGTCGTCCTCACCTGCGGCGACACCCCGCTGCTGCGCGGCGCCACGCTCGCCGAGCTGGTCTCCTTCCACGAGAAGGAGGGCAACGCCGTCACCGTCCTGTCGGCCCGCGTCCCCGACCCCCACGGCTACGGGCGCATCGTCCGCGACGCCGACGGCGACTTCACCTCCATCGTCGAGCAGGCCGACGGCACCCCCGCCGAACTCGCCGTCGACGAGATCAACTCCGGCATGTACGCCTTCGACGGCGCCCTGCTGGCCCGGGTCGTGCAGCGCATCGGCAGCGACAACGCCAAGGGCGAGGAGTACCTCACCGACGCCATCGCGCTGCTGCGCGGCGACGGCCACCGGGTCGGTGCCTGGGCCGCGCGGGACGCCGACGAGGTCCAGGGCGTCAACAACCGCGTCCACCTCGCCGAGGCCCGCCGCCTGCTCAACGACCGCCTCCTGCGCGAGCACATGCTCGCCGGGGTCACCGTCGTGGACCCCGCCACGACCTGGGTCGACGTCGACGTGCGCATCGGCCGCGACACCCTCGTCGAGCCCGGCACCCGCCTGCGCGGCACCACCGCCATCGGCGAGGACGCGGTCATCGGCCCCGACACCGACCTGGCCGACACCGTCGTGGGCGACGGCGCCAAGGTCCGCCGGACCACCGCGGACCGCGCCGAGATCGGCCCCGGGGCCGAC
>NZ_JBJJBV010000311.1:0-7190 GCF_045446735.1 Nocardiopsis protaetiae | reverse complement strand
GTCGTCCTCATCCGCATCAGGGGCATCGAAGGCGACGGTGGCCTCAGGGGCATCGCCGCCCTCGCCGTCCCGGTCCGCATCGGCGGCGGGCTCCTCCGGCTCGGAAAGCCAGATGATCTCGTCGTCCTCGTCGGCGGCAGGGGTGTCGGCGGCCGTCTCGCGGCGGTCGAACCAGGAGAGCCCGGCCTCGTCGGTCTCATCGGCCGCTGTGGCCTCACCCGCATCACGGACCTCGGCGTCGGCCGTGGAATCGGTGTCCTCGTCCTCGTCGGCCCGCTCAGCCGCGGAGCGGTTGAACCAGGAGAGCTCGGCCGCATCGTCGTCGTTCTGGGCGGCGGGCTCGCCCGGCTCGGCGGCGGCCTCATGTTCGGCGGGCTCTTCGGCCTCGCGGTGGGCGAACCAGGAGAGTTCGGCCTCGGCGGGCTCGGGAGACCAGGTGGGCCGGGGGCTGTCGTCGTCGGCCGCGGGCTCGGGGGCCTCGGCGGCCGCGGGTGCGCTCTCGGCGGCGTGGGGGGACCAGGAGGGTTCGGCCGGGGCGGGGGCAGGCGCCACCGTGGCCGGTTCCGGCCACTCGGTGGCCGTGGGTGTCTGCCAGCGCGGCAGGTCGTACTCCGGCTCCCCGGGGCCGGAGTCATCGTCCCAGGCGCGGGGCTCCCGCACCGGCTCGGGAGCCGGTGCGGGTACGCGCCCGGAGTGCTCCGGCGTCGTGTAGGCGGCCGCGGGAACGGACGACTTCCCCAAACCGTCCGTTCGATCCGCTCGGGTCCTCCCCTGGATGAGCGCGCCCACCAGGAGCAGCACACTCACGCCGGCCAGTCCCAGGGCGATGAACACCAGGGTGGTCTCGGCGAACACCAGGGCTGCCACGATGACGGCGATGGCCGCCAGCACCGCGACGGATGCGAGGACGCTGAGGATCACGGGTCGACCAGGACCTTTACACGTTGCCGGAGTCTTCAGTTGTGGAGCCTACCGCCGACCGGGGTCAGCGGCGCTCGTGCGGGGCCTCGCCCGGGTGGAAACCACCGTGCTGGACGGGCTCGGGCTGGCCGAAGGGGTTGCCGCCGGGGCCGGGGCCGTGCTGTAGGGCCGGGCCGGGGCCGGTCGGCGGGGCCATCGTCTGGAAGCCGCCCGTGGTGTTCGGGTTCGGCTGCTCGATGCCCGCGCCCTCCTCCAGCTCGCGCAGCTGGCGCTCGAAGTAGTCCTTCAGGCGGCTGCGGTACTCGCGCTCGAAGTCCTTGAGCACGTTGACCTTGTGCTCCAGCTCCTCGCGCTGCTGGACGAGGCTGCCCATGACCTGGCGGTGGCGCTCCTGGGCGTCCCGGTCGAGGTTCTCCGAGCGGACGCGGGCCTCGCCGATGATCTGCTCCGCCTGGCGGCGGGCCTTGCCGAGGATGTCCTCGGACTCGTGGCGGGCGCGGCCCAGGGTCTCGTCGGCCTCACGGCGCGCGTCGGAGATGGCCTGGTCGGCGGTCTGCTGGGCCAGGGCCAGGACGCGGGCGGCCGTGTCCATGTTCTCCTCGCCGCCCATGCCCATGTGCATGGGGGCGGGCGCCGGGGGCTGGGGCTCGACGATGGCCTGCGGCGGCTGCACGGGCTCGGGGCGGGGCGGCTCGGGCTGCTCCTGGGGCTGCTGGAAGTCCTGCATCCCGGCGTTGGGCACCTTGCCGCGCAGGCACTCGGCGAGCTTGCCGCGCAGTTCCTCGTTCTCCTGGATCAGCCGGTCGAGCTCGGACTCGACCTCGTCGAGAAAGGCATCCACCTCTTCTTCGTCGTACCCCGGCCGGAGCCGGGTCGTGCTGAACTGCTTGTTCCGCACATCAGCGGGTGTCAGCGGCATCTTCGTCTCCTTGGCGCGCTTGGAGTCCATCCGTAGGGACGCTACCTGATCGTGACCTTACGGCAATCCGGATCATGACCAAGACCACATAACGGAATCGGGGGCGACTTTTTTCGCCCCCGTCCCGTTGGCTAAGCGACCGAGACCGCCATGCCCTGAAGCAGGCTCGCAGCGATCGACAGGCCCAGGAACAGCACCAGGACGCTCAGGTCGAGCGCGATGCTGCCGAGCCGGACGGGCTTGATGAACCTGCGCAGGAAACGCAGCGGTGGGTCGGTGAGCGTGTACACGATCTCGGCGATCACGAGCAGGAACCCCGAGGGGCGCCAGTCTCTGGAGAAGGACTGCACCATCTCCAGTACCACGCGCGCGAGCAGCACGAAAACGTACACCCGCAGCGCGGTGGCCAGGACGGCCAGGACGATACTCACGGTCTAACGACCCAATCTCTGGACAAATCTGATGGTCTAGCTCTGATTGAAGAACCCTCGCTCGGCGATCCGCGCCTTGTCTTCGGCGGTCACCTCGACGTTGGCCGGGGACAGCAGGAACACCTTGTTGGTCACGCGTTCGATACTGCCATGCAGACCGAAGATCAGACCAGCCGCGAAGTCGACCAGACGCTTGGCGTCGCTGTCGACCATCTCGGTCAGGTTCATGATCACCGGCGTACCCTCCCGGAAGTGTTCTCCGATCGTACGCGCCTCGTTGTACGTGCGCGGGTGGAGCGTGGTGATCCGAGCGAGGTCGGCGGTGGACGCGGTCGTGGTCGTGCCGCCGCCGCGCCGCTCACCCGTTCCCGAGTGGTCGCCGGTGTCGCTCACGTCCTCGCCCCGTGTTCCCTCGCCGCGCGGGGAGTCGGCGCCGCGTTCGCGGTGCTCCTCCACGCCCTCGTCGAAATCGTCGAACTCATCATATTCGTCCGCATAGCGGTGATCGTAACGGTCGTCCTCCACGAGGCCGAGGTAGACCGCCATCTTGCGCATCGCGCCGGCCATCTCATGTCCTCCGTCGTCCCCGCGGCCTGCACCGCAGCCGACTCCTCCGTACAGTCCCGTCTTCCCTAGTACAACGGGGTGTGACGCCCTTTCGGGCGAACTCCACAGACGGGTTCCAAGGTCTATGTGGGGACATTACCCCACGATCGGTCCGCGATCGCCGAGCAACGCCGCACCGAGCCGAAGGTGTGTCGCGCCACGTTCGATCGCTGCCTCCAGGTCCCCGCTCATACCCGCGGAGACCATCGTCGCCCGAGGATAACGATCACGAATGAGACACGCGACCTCATAAAGACGACCGAAAGCCGTATAAGGGTCGCCCTCTCGGGGTGCCACGGCCATCACACCGCCGAGTTCGAGCGCCTCGTGCCCGTCGATCCGGGCCGCCAGCTCCATCGCGTCGGCGGGGTCGACCCCGCCGCGCGGGCCCAGCACGCCCGCCCGGGAGTCGTCGTCGAGGTTGACCTGGACCAGGCAGGTGAGGCGGCGTTCGGCGGCCGCAGCCCGGTCGCCCAGGGCGCGGGCCAGCTTGGCGCGGTCCACCGAGTGGACGACGTCGGCGTAGGAGGCGACCGATTTCGCCTTATTCGTCTGCAATTGACCGATGAAGTGCCAGGTGAGGTCGAGGTCGGCGGTGGCGGCGGCCTTGGGCGCGGCCTCCTGGTCGCGGTTCTCCCCCACGTCGGTGAGGCCGAGGGAGGCGAGGATGCGCACGTCCTCGGCGGGGCGGGTCTTGGTGACCGCGATCAGGGACACCTCGGCGGGGTCGCGGTCGGCCTTGCGGCAGGCCTCCTCGATCCGGGCGCGGGCCGCCGCGACGTTCTCCTTGATCCGCTCGACGCGGGCCGGGTCGTGTGACACGTCTTCCTTCATCCGTCGGTGGGTGGTGCGATGCTCGTCATCCGTGCGGACCACGGTCCGTGCGGTCCCGATTCCCGCGGACCGCGGTCCATCCGGCCCGCGGTCCGGACCGGTTCAGTCCTGTTCGCGCCAGATGAACGACGCGAACCGCCCGGTGGGGGCGCCGCCCCGGTGCGAGAACAGCTCGGGGGTCTCCAGGGTGCAGCGGCCGTCGGCGCGGATGTCGGTGACCCCGGCGCGGCGCAGCTGGGCGGTGACGGCGGCGACCATGTCCACCCCGGGGGTGCCCTGCCGGGTGGTGGAGGCGGCCTCGGGGGTGTCGCGGGCGGTCTCGGCCTGGAGCTCGGCCGGGACCTCGTAGCACTTGCCGCAGATGGCGGGACCCAGGAAGACGGTGGTGCCGCCGGGGCGGGCGCCGCGCTCGGCCATCGAGGCGATGAGGTTGGCGGCGACGCCGTTGGCGGTGCCGAGGCGGCCCGAGTGGGCGGCGCCCAGAACGCCGCGTTCGCCGTCGGCCGCCAGGACCGGCAGGCAGTCGGCGGCCAGGGAGCCCAGGACCAGCCCGGGGGTGGTGGTGACGACGCCGTCGCAGGTCCCGACCCCGCCGGGGGCGTCGGCGACCAGGACGTCGGCGCTGTGCACCTGGTTCATCCAGACGACGCGGTCGGCGTCGAACCCGAGGTCGCGGGCGGCGATGCGCCGGTTGGCCAGGACCGCCTCCCGGTCGTCCCCCGACCCCAGGCCCATGTTGAGCGAGTCATAGGGCGGGGAGCTGGTCCCGCCGTGGCGTTCGGTGACGGCGGCACGGACCCCGTGCCCGAGGTCGACGATGGTGCCCATCCCTGTGACCGCTGTCCTTCCCTCGGCCCGGCCGGGACGGCGCGGTGCGCGGCCGACCCCACGAGCGGCGACGGCCCCGCCCACCCGGGTCGGGGCCGCTGACACGTCGATGGTACCGGGGTGTCGATCCGCGCTGCCTCGGGAATCCGCGCTACTTCAGGAAGTCGGGGATGTCCAGGTCGTCCGGCTCCTCGAAGACGACCCGGCGCCGGGGCGTGGGGACGTCGGCGCGCCGTTCGGCGACCGACTCCGAGACCACGTGGACCGGGCGGGGCTCCTCGGCGGGCTCCTCCCGGACCGGGGCCGGCTCGGGCTCGGCCGGGGCGGCCTCGGCGAACCGGTCGTAGGCCGGGGCCTGCGGTTCCGGCTCGGGCTGCGGCTCGGGCTCGGTCACGGCGACCGGCTCGGGCTCGGCCGGGGCCTCCGGGGTCACCGGGGTGGCCGGGGTCGGGTCCCAGTGGACCGGCGGCGGGGTCTGGGTCTGCTGCGTACGGGCCGGCTCGGCGCTGTGGCGGCCGCCGAGCCACGGCAGTTTCTCGGCCGACGCCCCGTCCGCGGCGGCGGAGGAGGCCGCGGACGACCCCTGTCCGCCGGTCGCGGCGCCCGCCGTGGGGGCGACGGCCTTAGGAGGGTCCGCCGGCTCGCGCCTGCGCAGCGTGGGACCGGTGACCTCGGGTTCGTCGAAGCCCGCGGCGATGACGGTCACCCGGACCTCGTCGCCCAGAGCGTCGTCGATGACCGCGCCGAAGATGATGTTAGCGTCGGGCGCCGCCGAGTTGGAGACGAGCTGGGCCGCCTCGTTGATCTCGAACAGGCCCAGGTCGGAGCCGCCCTGGATGGACAGCAGGACGCCGTGGGCGCCGTCGATGCTGGCCTCCAGCAGCGGGGACGAGATGGCCATCTCCGCGGCGGCCACCGCCCGGTCGTCGCCGCGCGCGGAGCCGATGCCCATGAGCGCGGACCCGGCGCCGGACATGACCGACTTGACGTCGGCGAAGTCCAGGTTGATGAGGCCGGGCGTGGTGATCAGGTCGGTGATGCCCTGGACACCGGAGAGCAGCACCTGGTCGGCCGCCTTGAAGGCGTCCAGGACGCTGACCTGCCGGTCGGAGATGGAGAGCAGCCGGTCGTTGGGGATCACGATGAGTGTGTCGACCTCCTCGCGGAGCATCGCTATCCCCGACTCGGCCTGGGTGGCGCGCCGCTTGCCCTCGAACCCGAAGGGGCGGGTGACCACACCGATGGTGAGCGCCCCCAGGGACCGGGCGATGTTGGCGACGACGGGCGCGCCGCCGGTGCCGGTGCCACCGCCCTCCCCGGCGGTGACGAAGACCATGTCGGCCCCCTTGAGGACCTCCTCGATCTCCTCCCGGTGGTCTTCGGCGGCCTTGCGGCCGACGTCGGGGTTGGCGCCGGCTCCCAGGCCGCGGGTGAGTTCACGGCCGACGTCCAGCTTGACGTCGGCGTCACTCATCAGCAGCGCCTGGGCATCGGTATTGATCGCGATGAACTCGACGCCCTTGAGCCCCTCTTCGATCATTCGGTTGACGGCGTTGACACCGCCGCCGCCGATACCGACGACTTTGATGACCGCGAGGTAGTTCTGCGGTGCTGCCACGACGAGGGGCCTTTCCGCTCGCATACGCCGTTCCCGCCCGTGTCCGGCGGCGGTGGCCGCCGGGCCGGTGGGTTCGGCTCCGGTTCTACAGTGTGCGTTTCGGGTTCTCCGACAAGGCGTCCTGGGACGCCGGGGCGGGGGACCCGGGGCCGCGCGAACCGTGGGGTGCCGGGCCGGGGCGGCTGGGCGCCCCTGTCGGTCCGGCGGGAGAAAATACGGTACCCGCGTACCCCGAAAAGCGTGTTCTGTACTTCGTTGACGGTGATCGTGACTCTCGACAGTAAGCCGACCGCCCACCACCGGCAACCGATGACGGCTTCAGCCTAACGTCGTATAACACGAGGAAGCGATGTGCTGACTCGGCGCGTCGCGTCTGGAATGTCCCCGCGCCGTGTCCGTGACCCCTCCCCGGGGGCCCGCGGGCCCGCCGGAGGCGACGTCCGGTCCGGCTTCGTCCGGCTTTGCCGTCCTTTCCGGCGGGCTGACCGCCGCTTCACCGAACGATGGCCAGGTCGGGGGTGGAGAGGTCGTACACGGTGCCGTCCCCGGGAGGGTGCTCGCGCATCAGCACGCGCAGGATCTCGCTCTTGTCACCGGTGGCCTCGGCGGTGCCCCACTCGATGACGGCGCCCTCGGTGATCTCGATCCGGATGGCGTCGGTGTCGGTGGCGTCGATGAGCCGGATGCGGGCCAGCATCGAGTCGGGGGCCGCCTCGACGATGGCGGCGGCCGCCCGGACCGCGTCGTTGCCCTCGACCTCGCCGGTGACCCGGACCAGCGGGTGGGTGCCGGGCCGGGTCGGTGAGTCCTCGATGCGGACGCCGTCGCGGTCGACGAGCCGGTACTCCTCCCCCACCCGCACCGCGAGCAGGGGCTGTCGTTCGACGACCTCGACCCGCAGGGTGGCGGGCCAGCCGCGGCTGACCGTGGCCGACTCCACGAGGGCGAGGCCGCCGACCCGGTCGGCGCCCTCCTCCAGGTCCACCCGGATGAGGGGGGTCCCGGTGGGGACGTCGACGGCGGAGACGACCTC
>NZ_JBJJBV010000310.1:0-7198 GCF_045446735.1 Nocardiopsis protaetiae | reverse complement strand
CCTGGGCGCCCGCGTCCGCGAACACCGCCTGGTGCCCTACCAGGCGGTCATCGGCGCCCGCGAGGCCGCCGCGGGCACCGTGGCGGTGCGCCTGCGCGACGGCCGCCGCCCACCCGCCCTGCCGGTGGCCGGGTTCCTGGACCGGGCCGCCGCCCTGGTGGCCGCCCGCACCACCGACCTCTGGGAAGAATGAGGCATTCGCCGCCGGGAGCCCTGTTCGGGCCCCCGGCGGCGGAATACGGGGGTAGCCTCGACGCGTCACCACTGTGCGGGAAGGGAACCAGAGTGTCGGACAGCTGGACCGCGATCGACTTCGAGACCGCCAACCAGGACCGGGGCAGCGCCTGCGCCGTCGGCCTGGTCAAGGTACGCGACGGAGTGATCGTCGACCGCCACACCACCCTGATCCGCCCGCCCGCCGGGATCGACTTCTTCTCCCGCCACAACATCGCCGTCCACGGCATCACCCCCGACGACGTCACCGGCGCCCCCACCTGGGAGACCGTGCACGCCCGCATCGTGGAGTTCGCCGACGGCGACGCCCTGGTCGCCCACAACGCCCCCTTCGACATGGGCGTCATCGCCCAGGCCTGCGCCCGCACCGGCCTGGCCTCCCCCGGCTGGGACTACGCCTGCACCCTGGCCCTGTCGCGCCGCACCTGGGCCGAGCTGGCCGACCACCGGCTGCCCACGGTCAGCGCCCACATCGGCCACCGGGTCACCCACCACCACCGGGCCGACGCCGACGCCGAGGCGGCCGCCCGCATCGCCATCGCCGCCATGCGGCGCCACGGCACCACGTCGCTGGCCGACCTGGCCCGCGCCGCCGGCAGCGGCCTGCGCCACCTGGCACCCCTGACGGCCGCGCTCCCCGCGACCCCCGCACCGGCACCGGTGCGGGAGAGCCCCGTGGAGGACCGGTTCGCCCGCTGGCAGCGCGCCGCCCAGGCCGAACTGCCCGCCCCCTCCCCCGACGCCGACCCCTCCGGCCCCCTGTACGGCAAGGTCGTGTGCGTCTCCGGCGACCTGGAGTCCATGGACAAGCCCGAGGTGTGGCGGCGCATCGCCGAGGCCGGCGGCACCCCCGCCAAGAACGTCACGAAGAAGACCGACGTCCTGGTGGTCGGGGGGCACGACGGGGCCGGCAAGACCTCCAAGCACCGCCAGGCCGAGACCTACGCCGCACGCGGCCAGAAGATCGCCTTCGTCACCGAGGCCGACCTGCTCGTCCGGCTCGGCATGACCACCGGCGCCTGACCCGCGCACCCGACCCGCGCACGAGAGGGGGCCGCCCGCACCGCGCGGACGGCCCCCCTCCTCCGTGTCAGGACTCCGGGCGCTGGCGGGGGAAGCGCAGGATCGCACCGCTGCCCGCGGCGGGCTCGCCCCCCTCCAGGACCTCCACGAACCCGGCGTCGGACATCACCGCCGACCGCAGCATCAGCGCGCTGGCCGGGGCCCGGAACGCCGCGGCCGGGTCGTCCAGCCGGTCGGGCTTGGCCGCCACCAGGATCGGCGCGGTGAGCGACCCCCACAGGTCCGGCTCCCCGTCCCGCTCGGCCCCCAGCAGCAGGGTGCGCACCCGCGCCTCCGACAGCATCGGCAGCGTCGGCTCGGTGCCGCGCACCGCCTGGTCCTGGGCGAGCTTCTGCTCGAACTCCTCCAGAGCCCCCTTCTGGGACTCGACCATGAAGTCGCGCAGCGCCTCCGCGGCGGCCTGGTGCAGGCGCTGCTCCGCGTCGGGGCCGCCGCGACCGCCCGGCACCACCTGGATCGGGATGGAGAGCCGGCGTTCGTGGATGTTGTCGCGCAGGTAGGAGATCGCCTCGTCGTCCCCGCCCACGATGATGATCCGGGCATCGACCTCGGCCACCGCCTCGCGCACCATCTCGGCCAGGCGGGCGGTGTTCTCGCGCCAGGTCTCCAGGTGGTAGTGCTTGCGGACGTAGTCGCCGTTGTACCCGCCCAGGCTGCCGGGGCCGCCCCGGCCCATCGTGTCGATGTTGTGCAGGTCGGCGCCGGTGAAGGCCTTCTCCAGGACCGGCTTGGGATCGGGGTCGCCCGCGTAGGCGTACACCTTGGCCTTGACCCGGTCCAGGGCCACCAGCACGTAGGGCAGGTGCCGCCCCCGGTCCACCACCACCGGCAGGGCGTCGGGGACCGGCGCCCACAGCGCCCGGTCCTGGGACGGTGGCTCGCTCAGCGTGAACTCGCCCAGCAGCCTGCCCTGGGAGGCGAAGAGCGCCTGGCCGTGGTCGCCGAAGGCCCGGGAGGAACCCTCCCCCACGGCCTCCCCCAGCACGTCCAGGGTGGCCTCGTCGGCACCCCGCGCGGACAGCTCCTCGCGCAGGTGCCGCCAGCGCAGCTCGATCCTCTTGTCGGCGTCGATGGTGTCACGGCTGGTGTCCAGGTGCACCGAGGCCACCGGGGCGTCGTTGTCGTACAGCGGTCGCAGAAAACCCAGGTCCATGTATCCGCGGGGCGCGGTGTGACCCCCGCCCCGCCCACCTCCTTCTCGGGGTCGGCCTGTCGGCCATCCTCAGGTCAGGGTGCTGCCACCGTAACCGTCCACGTCGGGGGCGACGCAAGTCCTTGCCCAACGATGTCCCGACCTTGCCCGAAGGAGGGGCGTCCGCCCCGACCCGACACAACGCGCACGCCCGCGGTCGGGTCAGGGCGCCCGCGCACTCCGTAGCGTCGGAGGCGAAAGAGAGGAGCAGGACCGTGCTGGAGGGATTGAACCGGGCGCTGGACCTGGTGGAGGAGGACACCGGAGAACCGGTGGACGTGGCCCGGATGGCACGCGTGGCGCTCACCTCCGAGCACCACCTGCGCCGCCTGTTCACCACCCTGGCCGGAATGCCCCTGTCGGAGTACGTCCGCAGGCGCCGCCTCACCCTGGCCGCGGTGGAGGTCGCCCAGGGCGACGCCACCCTGCTGGACATCGCGACCCGGTACGGCTACGGGTCGGCCGAGGCGTTCGCCCGCGCGTTCCGCACCCTGCACGGGGTGGGACCCGGCCAGGCCCGGCGCACCGGCGCGGTCCTGACCTCGCAACCGCGGATGACGTTCCGCCTGACCGTGGAAGGAGGTACCGCCGTGCGGTACCGGATCGTGGAAAAAGAGGCGCTGCGCCTCGTGGGGTACAGGGCGCGGGTGCCGCTGGTGTACGAGGGCCCCAACCCGGACATGGACGCGTTCGTCCGGGGCCTGGGCGATGAGCACTGGCAGAGGTTGGCGGAGCTGTCCGACGGCGAGCCGGGCGGGGTGGTGTCGGTGGTCGACGCCATCGAGCCCGAGCGGGCCGAGGGCAGCCTGCTGGACTACTACCAGGCTGCGGTGACCGGCGCCCCCGCCCCGGAGGGCATGGACGTGCTGGAGGTGGCGGCGGGCACCTGGGCGGTGTTCCCCTTCGAGGCGGTGCCCTTCCCCGAGGGCATCCAGCGGGTGTGGGCCGACGCCTTCGGCCGGTGGTTCCCCTCCCACCCCACCCACCGCAGCGTTCCGGGCCCGGAGATCGTCAAGGTCGACTACGGCGAGGACGGGTCGACGGCCTCCGGCGAGCTCTGGCTGCCCGTCGAACGCCTCTGACCCCCCGAGCCCCCGCCGGTGCCGGCGGCGGCCTCGGCCGCACGGATCGACCGCGTGGTCAGGCCGACCGCCGACACCGCCACCAGGGCGGCGCTGAGCACCCCCGCCGCCAGGAACGGGGCCGACAGCGCCCACACCCGCCCCACCACCGGCTCCAGGGCCGCGGCCAGGGCGCCCGCCGCCAGCGCGCCGACCGGGGCGGTACCCCAGCCGACGGTGCGGTAGGCGGCCAGCACCCGCGACAGCAGGTGGTCGGGGACGATCCGCTGGCGCAGCGACACCGTCAGCACGTTCCACCAGATCATGAAGAACCCCACCGCCACGAAGCACACCGCGAACACCCACACCTGCTGCGCCAGGCCCACCAGCAGGTAGCCGCCGCCCTGCACCGCCAGGGCCCCGGCCAGGGTCACCCCCGGCGGGACCAGGGGGACGAGCCGGTGCACCACCTGGGCGCCCAGGACCATCCCGCCCGACACCGCGGTCAGCAGCAGCCCGAACCCGGCGGCACCCATCCCCAGCACGTCCCGGGCGAACAGCACCAGGACCGCGGCGTTCATCGACGCCGCCAGGTTGGACAGGGCCAGCACCACCGCCAGGGTGCGCAGCAGCCGGTGCCGCCACAGCCACCGGGCGCCCTCGGCGACCATGGCCCCCAGCGACGCGGCGGGCCCCGACGGCGCCGGGGCGGGTGAGAAGTCGCCGCGCAGGGCCAGCAGCGCCGCCACCGCGCCGACGACCAGCAGGGCCTGCGCCCCGAAGGCCGCCGCGGCCGAGACCGCCACCAGCACCCCCGCCAGGGGCGCGCCCACGAACCGGCTCGCGATCTCCTCCGCGCTCCACAGCATCCCGTTGGCGCGCTCCAGCCGCCCACGCGGCACCACCATCGGCATCAGCGACTGGGCGGTGTTGTCGAAGAACACCTCGCACACCCCGATGAGCAGGGCCGCGGCGACCACCACCGGCACCCCCGCCGCGTCCACGGCGATGAGGGCGCACAGCACCACCAGCACCAGCGCCTTGCCCAGCCCGGCGCGCACCATCAGGCGGCGCCGGTCCATCCGGTCGCCCACCGCCCCCGCCACCAGCGCCCCCAGCCAGGGCAGCCGCCCGGCCGCGGCCACCGCCGCCACCGCCACCGGGTCCCCGGTCAGGGTGGCGGTGTACCAGGGCAGCGCCACCAGGGCGATGCCGTCGCCCAGGTTGCCCAGGATCGCGGCGCCCAACAGGCGCCGGTAGCCCGGGCCCAGCGGCGAAAGCGGGGTGGAGGGGTGCGCCATGAGGCCTCGCTCATCCGTTGCGGGTGCGGTGCGCGCCATCCTGACACAGGCCACCACCGGGTAGAACACCGCTCTGCGCACCGCAGAACCCACCCCGCAGACCCCCCGGGCACACCCTTGTGTACCTTCGTACATGTACATCTGTCCATGAACGCCCGGACAAGGAGGCCGACACCGTGCCCCGCACCGACGGCACCGGCCCCTCCCGCGCCCGCCGCGACCCCCAGGGCCGCCGCCGCGCCATCGTCCGGGCCGCCGCCGACGTCATCGTCAGCGACGGCCCCGACCACCTCACCCACCGGCGCGTGGCCTCCCGCGCCCGCGTCCCCCTGGGCTCGACCACCTACTACTTCGCCACCCTGGACGAACTCAAGGTCGCCGCCCTGGAACACCTCACCGCCCAGTGCGACGACTGGCTCGACCAGGCCCGCACCACCCTGGCCGACCACGACGGCGACCCGCGCGGCCTGTGCGACCTCCTCGCCGCCTACCTCGCCGACCGCGACCGGGTCCGCACCGACTTCGCCCTCACCTACGCCGCCGTCACCGACCCCGACCTGCGCCCCCTCTCCCTGACCTGGTTCGACGGCATGGTCGAGGTCCTCACCCGGCACACCGGCCCCGCCACCGCCCGCGCCGCCGCCGTGTTCATCGACGGCACCGTCGTGCACGCCCTGCTGCACGACACCCCCCTGGACGCCGACGCCCTGTACACCCCCCTCGCCGCCCTGCTGCGGACCCACCACGGAAGGACCCCGTGACCACCCCACCCGAGACCACCGCCCTGACCCGGCGCCGACGCTGGGCCGGGCTGGCCGTCCTGTCGGCCAGCCTCCTCGTGGTCGCCATGGACATGACCGTCCTCAACGTGGCCCTGCCCGACCTGGCCGCGCACCTGCGCCCCACCGCCGCCCAGCAGCTGTGGATCATCGACGTCTACTCGCTGGTCCTGGCCGGGCTCCTGGTCCCCATGAGCGCCCTGGCCGACCGGTGGGGCCGCCGCCTCATCCTGCTCGCCGGGTTCACCGTGTTCGGCGGAGCCTCCCTGCTGGTCCTGCTCGCCGACACCCCCGCCGCCGTCATCGCCGTGCGGGCCCTGCTCGGCGCCGGCGGCGCCATGATCATGCCGACCACCCTGTCCATGATCCGCAGCCTGTTCCCCGACCCGCGCGAGCGCGCCACCGCCCTGGGCGTATGGGCGGCCACCTCCTCCCTGGGCATGGCGGTGGGCCCCATCCTGGGCGGGCTGCTGCTGGAGCACTTCACCTGGCACGCCGCGTTCCTGGTCAACGTGCCCATCATGGCCGCCGCCCTGGTCGCCGGGCTGCTCATCCTGCCCGAGGTCCGCGACCCCGCCCCCGGCTCCTGGGACGCCCTGGCCACCGTGCAGGCCATCGCCGGGATGGTCGCCCTGGTGTGGGCGATCAAGCACTTCGCCAAGGCCGGCGCCGGCGACCCGGTGGGCTGGGCCGTGCTCGCCGCCGCCCTGGGCGTGCTCACCTGGTTCGTGCTGCGCTGCCTGCACCGCCCCGACCCGCTGCTGGACGTGCGCCTGTTCACCCGCCGCCCGTTCACCGCCGGGGTGCTGGCCGCACTCACCTCCATGATGGCCATGGCCGCCCTGCTCCTGCTCGTCGCCCAGTGGCTCCAGCTGGTGCGCGGCCTGTCCCCGTTCATGGCCGGGGTGTACCTGACCCCCATGGCCGCGGGCGCGGTCGTGGCCTCGCCCCTGGCGCCCTGGCTGGCCGACCGGATCGGGGCGCGCACCGCCCTGGCCGGCGGGCTGGCCGTGGCCGGGACCGGGTTCGCCCTGCTCTACGTCCTGCCGCCGCTGGTCCCCGTGGTGCTGACCGCGCTGCTGCTGCTCGGCTGCGGGGCGGGGGCGCTCACCATCGCCTCGGCCATCATCATGTCCGGCACCCCCGCGGCCAAGGCGGGCAACGCCGCCGCCATCGAGGAGACCGCCTACGACCTGGGCAACGTGCTGGGGGTGGCGGTGCTGGGCTCCATCGCCGCCGCCGTCTACCGCGGCCACCTGGACACCTCCGGCATCACCGGCCCCACCCCCACCGAGCTGGGCGCCGCCCGCGAGTCCCTGGGGGCGGCCCTGGAGATCGCCGAGCGCACCGGCGCCGCGGAACTGGCGGCCCGGGCGGGCACGGCGTTCACCGACTCCCTGGCCCGGACCGGGCTCATCGGGGCGCTGGTGATGTTCGCGGCGGCCGCCGCGGTGTTCGCCCTGGTGCCGCGCGGCCTGGACCTGCACACCCAGCACCACTAGACGGCGCGCGGCCCCGCCCCCGGCCACCGGGGGCGGGGCCGCGGCG
>NZ_JBJJBV010000031.1:0-52940 GCF_045446735.1 Nocardiopsis protaetiae | reverse complement strand
CGATCCCCTTCCCCGGGATCGGCCTCCACGGTCGACCCTTTACTCCCGGGGGTCGACCCCCACGGCCCCCGGCCCGTCCGCCGGGGGCCGTTCGCGTGGGTGGGGGCGGGTGGGGAGGCGGATGAGGCTGGGTGTCGAGTACCGGGGAGCCGGGCGGGGGGCCGAGGGCCGGGAGCGGGGTGCCGGGGAGCCGGGGGCCGTTCAGGTGACCGGACCTCGGCGGCTGTGCCCCGGGGGGCCGCGGAGGCCGAGGACCACGAGGAGCCGGTTCCCCGTGAAGACCGGGATCCCCGCCGTGACCAGCTGTCCCACGAACACCGCGGTTCCGGCGGAATCAGACGGGGGCGGGATCAGGCAGAGGGTGGGCCCAGGAGGTCCCAGCGGTTGCCGGCGATGTCCAGGAAGACGGCGACCTTGCCGTAGGGCTCGTCGCGGGGTTCGGTGACGAACCGGACCCCGTGCTCCCGCATGCGGGTGTGGGCGGCGGCGAAGTCGTCCACCCGCAGGAAGAAGCCGAC
This sequence comes from Nocardiopsis protaetiae, assembly GCF_045446735.1. Taxonomy (NCBI): domain Bacteria; kingdom Bacillati; phylum Actinomycetota; class Actinomycetes; order Streptosporangiales; family Nocardiopsidaceae; genus Nocardiopsis; species Nocardiopsis protaetiae. The sequence goes on along the minus strand of NZ_JBJJBV010000031.1, from coordinate 52,422 downwards.
CCGGCCCGCCGTCTGGTCGCCCACGGCGGCGCTCTGGTGCTCGCCGTCGGCGCGGGCGAGGAGGATTCCGGTGGCCGCGCCGGGCGGGCGGACCACCACCCAGCGCTTGCGTCGGCCGTCGTTGGTGAGGGAGGGGGAGTCCTCGGTGAGTTCGAAGCCGAGGGCGTCGGTGAAGAAGGCGATCGCCGGGTCGTAGTCGTCCACCACGAGGGTGACCAGGTCCATGTGCATGGGCCCACGCTAGACCGCTGCGGCCGGGCACGGGCGGGGGCCGTCCCGCCCCCGCCGCGGCCCGGGAGGGAGTGGGGTCAGGGGTTACAGGGGCGCGTCGTCGACCACGACGTCCCACTGGACGTTGTCGCCGTCGACGGCGGTGGCCGTGACGGTCACGCCGTAGTTCATGCCGCCGTCCACCAGGTTGCACCGGATCTCGGCGCCGACCTGGGCGGGCAGGCCCTGGGAGCAGGTGAAGTCCTCGGGGGCCTGGCCGACGACGGCCTCCAGGGCGGCGGCCGACTGCTGGGCGACCTGGTCGGCGGGAACGGTGCCGTCGGTGGCCGTGGCGGTGGTGCCGCCACCGGCGTCGGGGGCGGCGGCGGGCTCCTCGGCGGCGGTGTCGGCGGCGGAGTCCCCGGCCGCGGCGGTGTCATCGACCACGACGTCCCACTGGACGTTGTCGCCTTCGACCGAGGTCACGGTGACGGTCACGCCGATGGTCTCGCCGCCGTTGGTGAGCTCACAGCGGATCTCGGCGCCCACCTCGGCGGGGAGGTCGTCGGCGCAGGTGAAGTCGTCGGGGGTCTGGCCGACCTGTTCGGCCAGCATCTCGCTGGAGCGTTCGGCGACCTGTGCGGCGTCGACGGCGCCGGGGCCGCCGAAGCTGAAGGAGCAGCCGGTGGCGAGGAAGAGGGGGAGGGCTCCCAGAACGGCTCCGGTGATGATTCGATCGGTTCTGATCTGCCGCATCGCGGACTCCTTGGGTGTGCGGGGAACATGCCCCCGAACAGACTCCGGAACGGGGTTCCGGGTTCCGCGAATACCCGGCCCTATATGGATTTGTGGCCTGAACAGCTGTTCTGCATCGTTTCCGTGATCACCCGCGCACGGTTTGTCAACGCTGTTGACTTTCCGACCCCGGCCGGGCACCCGAACATGAAGCCGCCCCGCCGCACTTTCTGCGGCGGGGCGGCTTCCCGGTGGTCACTTCGAGTCGAGCGCGCCGAGGAGGGCGGTCCACTCGGAGGCGGCGAACCCGAGGTATCCCAGGTCGGGGTGCTTGGAGTCCCGCACAGCGGCTCCGGTGACCCCCTCAGCCACCTCCACGCAGTTCGCGCTGTTGGCGCTGTAGCTGCTCTTGTGGAACAGCGCTTCTGCGACCTCGACGCAATCGTTGCCCGAACCGCTGTAGCTGCTCTTCCGGAACCGGAGTGTCTCGGTCTCACTCATCGGGTATCACTTTCCTCGGCCAGTAGCTGTCTGATGAAGCCAACCGACTCCGTCGCCCGAAGGGCCGCCGCCTGGACGTGCCCGAAGATGGTCACGTACTGGGCCACTCCTTCGCCCTCGCTGATCACATGCCCGGTCGCCGTCTCGGTGTACACGATCGAGGGATCGTTCTCGCCGGGGAAATCCATGATGACGAACGGCCCGGTTGTAGCCGCGTGAGGGCCTGCGTCGAACGGTAGTACCTGTATGTCGATGTTGTGCCTGGTGGCCATGTTAACGAGGTGCTGTAGTTGGTCTCGCATGACTCCGGGCGCAAGAACCCGTCGACGCAGCGCGGCCTCATCGATCACCACGGAGAAGTGGGGCGGCTTCTGCTTGTTGAGGATCTGCTGCCGCTCCATCCGGGCCCAGACATGGCGCTCCACAAGCTCTTCGGGGTGCGCCTGACCTCCGCGGAAGACGGCATCGGTGTACTCGGCCGTCTGGAGCAGGCCGGGGATGACCAGCCCTTCATAGGCCCGGATCATGGACGCTTCCGTCTCGAAGTCAGGGAGCACGTTGTCCCCGAAAACGTCCTTGTACTCCGACCACCAGCCCCGCTCCCGGGCCTGCTTGGCGAGCGCATGCAGCGCCTCGCGGGACTGAGGGTCCTTGATCCCGTAGAGGTCGCAGAGGTGGTCGATGTCGTCGGGCTTGATGAAGCGGGTCTTGCCGTCCTCGATACGGCTGAGCTTCGGTGCGGACCACCCCAGGTCCTTGGCGGCATCGCCGATCTGGGAGTAACCGGCGTTCAGACGTGCACGCCGCATCTCCGCGGCGAGACGGCGGAGGCGGACAGTCGGGCTCAACACGGTACGGGGGTGCGTCGGCATGCCCTCAGTCTAGAGCGAGCAAGACAATGAAATCTTCTTGGATCAGCTTGATTTTCTGTTGATTTCATATCAGCATGTTGTCATGAGATCGCGTCGTCACTCAGTGCGATCACATGAAATCTCGCTCTACTCAGAACCGTACGCGCATGAGTCGCCCTGTGGTCAGGGAACGAGAAAACCTCATGCGCAGATCAGAAGCACCGGTCACACACGCCCCCGAAGCGACCAGCACCAACGGGTGAAGCAGCGAAGGGTCGCCGCTTCATCGCCCACGACCAGGTAAGACGCTCTACCCCTAGGAGCGGCAATGCCCCCGAACTCGCATTTCCTCCGCCTCGACTACTACTGCGACACCACCGGACTCCCCTTGCCCTTCCCCCTCCCTGAGGACGTGTTCGACGTCAAGGCCCGGGTGCGCGACCGGTTCGGCGCCGCGCACCGCTCCCTGGCGGGCACCGTCCACCCCCGAGCGGAGATCGAAGGCACGGTCATCGTCGAGGCCGGTGCCGTGGTGGACGCGGGCGCGATCGTCATCGGCCCCGCCCTGATCTGCTCCGGTGCCTATATCGGCCGAGGCCTGGTCCGCGACCACAGCGTCATCGGCCCGGGAAGCCGTATCGGCTCCTCCGTGGCGGTCGGAACGGTCGACCTCGACGCGCCCCTGTCCAAGTACGTCGACGGCCTGGACCCACGCTCCCACCCCGGGCTGGGGGTCACCTTCCGGCAGATCCTCACCCACACGTCGGGGCTGATGCCCGCCAGCCGTCTGGACCGGTACGTCGGGGACGAACGGGACATCGTCGCGGCCGTCCTCGCCGAACCGCTGGACGAGCCGGGGCGGCACCGATACGTCAACCGCGGATTCATCCTGGCGGGCCTGCTCCTGGAACGGCTGCACGGTATCGGCCTCGGCGTCATGCTCCACGCGTACATGGGCGGCCTCAGTGTTCGAGGTATCGGTTACGGACCGGTGGCCGCGACCGAGCGGCGGCTCACCGGGGCCCATCCGATCCACGGCACGGTCCACGACGAGAACGCCGCGCTCCTGGGCGGTGTGGCCGGGCACGCGGGTGTGTTCGCCACGGCGGAAGGGCTGTCCGACTACGCGGGCGCGATCCTGCGCGAGGCAGAGGGTTCGGAGGAGCCGGAGGGTTACGTGAGCGAGTCGTGGCGACCGTCGGTGCGCGTGGACGAGGACACCCACCGGGGGCTCGGGTGGTCGGTGAACCCGGCCTCGGGTGTGGTCCACCACCAAGGGTTCACGGGGACGAGCCTGTTCCTGCACCCGGCGACGGGTCGCCACCTGGTGCTGCTGACGAAGGCCATCGCCTACGGACGGCGGCGGCAGGGGCCGGCCGAAGTGAGGGAGGTCGCGATCGGCGCTTTCTCGTAGCCACCGGGGGCGTAGGCCCCCACCACACGCACAGAAGTGCCCTGGAGCCGGTTGACGGCGGCCCCAGGGCGGGTGTCCCCACTCAGATCGACTAGACCCATCGAGGAGAGACGGAATGCAGTGTATCGCCGGAGAACACGCCCCTCCAGGGAGCGTGCACAACACATCGGCCTTGGTCAGGGGGCGACCGCAACAGGAGGTGCGGCACCTGCGAGCGGCGGAGCTGACCGAGGTGAGGCGGATCGCCGGGGACTTCTCCCTGAACCGCATGAGCAGTGCGGTCGGGGACCTGCTGTCCCCTGAGTTCTCCCCGGCGCGGCCCGCGCCCCGGCCGGCCGGGGCGGGTGGTCTGACCCTCGGCCGGGTCATCCCGCTGCGGCCCGACCTCGCGAGGTGGACCCGGCCCCTCGTCGGCGGTGAACCCCTCCACCTGCTCCCGGGGCGGGGCCGCCACCACCGCCCCGAGGCCCCGGTCCGCCTGACCCTGGCGGGCTACAACCACCCCGCCCCGGCAGTGGCCTCGGCCGATGCTCTGGCCCGGATCACAGCCACCACCGATACCGAACGACCGTTCGCTATCACCGCGCCGCCTCCCGCTCCCGCCCCGGCCCGCCAACCCCGGCGGTGGCCCCGGATCCGGCGCTGCGCCTCCCGCGTTCGTGCCTATGTCTCCCACCCGGCCGGGGACCTGGCGCCGCTTGCCCTGGCGATCCGCTCCTACCTCGCGAAGGGGGTGAGGTGATGCTCGTCGGCGACATCAGCATCGCGGACCTGTTCGAGGCCATCGGCGACACCCTGGCCCTGCCGCCCGCCGCCACCCCGGACGACGAAATCACCCGCTCCACCCTCCTCGGACACCGCATCGCCGCCATCTGCGCGGCGGTCGAGCACGTCCGCACCACCGGCGACCCGACCACGGCCCTCGACCTCCTCGACACGGCCATGGAGGCCCACCCGGCCACCTCCTACACCCACCGGCCCCCGTCGCCCCGGCACCCGGGGAGCCCCCGATGATCCCGCCGCTGTGCGGGCAGGCCGCACTCAACCGCAACGGCTCCCGCCGCACCTGCGTCCTCGACGCCGACCACCCGGGCGACCACGAAGACCCCACCGGCTGGACCTGGCAGCCCCCGGAAACCGTACTCGCCCACCTGCGCGATACCTGGGGGACCACTCACCGCATCGCCTGGACCGGCGCGCTCTGGGTCGCGGTCCACCGCGACCCCGCCGCCCCGTGGCGCACCCACGTCGAACCCACCCCGGACCAGTTGGAGGACCGTCTGCGTCAGCACGCCACCGTTCGGCCCGCCGAGCCCCGCCCTCACCCGTGACCCGCATCCAGTGGGGTGAGGTCCGCCGCCAGCGGACTTCACCCCGTTGGTTCAGCCGTCCTTCTTGAGCACCGCCGCACCCGCATGCCACAGTGGTCCCGGCTGCATCTGCTCACCTCGACAGACTGCATAACGCGAAGACAACGCCCCGCGTTAGTGCAGGTCATTAAGCGTCACCCCGTGCAGGCGGGGATGGGCCGGAGTTCCGGGAGCACGGGGAGTAGTGCTGCCGTCACCCCCGCGTAGGCGGGGATGGACCGTTGGTGAACAGCACATCACGCACCCAGCGGGCGTTACCCCCGCGCAGGCGGGGATGGACCGCCGGAGTTCTGGGACGACCGCAAGCTGTCCAGGCCCCCGCTCACGCGGGGATGGACCCGTCACCTCGCCAGCGCTGCGGCCGTCGGCACCGTCAGCCCCGCGCAGGCGGGGATGGAGTGGTCCCTGGGCCCGAGCCTGGGGCCGAAGGCTCCGGCGGTGTTCGGCGGACGAGCCGTTACCGGTGTGCCTGCGGTCTGTTCCATCGGCGCGGGTGCGGTCCGTCTCAGGAGAGGTCGGACGGTCGCCGCCTGGTGCGGCCACCCCCGCCTTCCTAGCGTTGGCGGCATGACCTCACCCCCGGCGACCCAGCCTCGGAACCACGGCGGCGCCCCCGGCGCGGCCATCCCCGTCCGCGAGATCAGTGCTTTCGTCCTCGCCGCCTTCGCCCTGGCCTGGGCGGTCCACGTCCCGATCCTGCTCAGCGGGAACGGGCCGGACGACCCCTCCTACGGCCTGGCAGCCACGGTGTACATGTTCACCTCCGGCGTCGTGGCCATCGCCGTCACCCTTCTGCTGTGGCGTCCGCGCCGCTTCGCTCGCGCCCTCGGGCTCATCCCACTGCGCCCCCTACGCCGCCTCGGCGGCTACTCCCTGCTCGCCTTCGTGCTGCTTGCGCTGCTGGGCCTCGTGGCCACCCTGGTCGCCGCCCTGGTGAGGGCCGTCCGGCTCGACCTGGTGAATTTCTCCGGCCTGCGCGAGCTTCGCTGTACCCCGGCGGCATGGGCGGCCTCGTCGGGCTGGGCGTTCTGGTGGCGGCGGCCGCCGTGCCGGTCCTGACCGGGCGCATCACGGCGGCCGGCCGCGGGTGGCGTCACCCGCGGCCGATCCCGTCCAGTTCGGCGAGATCCTCGTCGGACAGCGGGAGCCCGGCCCCGGCGGCGTTCTCGCGCAGGTGAGCGACCGACGAGGTTCCGGGGATCAGCAGGATGTTCGGGGACCTGTGCAGCAGCCACGACAGGGCGACCGACATGGGCGCCGCCCCCAGCCGGGCGGCGACGGCGGAGAGCACCGACGACTGCAACGGGCTGAACCCACCGAGCGGGAAGAACGGCACGTAGGCGACGCCCTCGGCGGCGAGCCGGTCGATCAGTTCGTCGTCGCCGCGGTGGGCGAGGTTGTACATGTTCTGCACGCACACGATCGGCGCGATGCCCTGGGCCTCGGTGACCTGTTCGGCGGTCGCGTTGCTCACGCCGAGGTGGCGGACGACGCCCTGCTTCTGGAGATCGACCAGCGCCTCGAACGCCTCGGCGATCGACCCCGCCTGCGGCCCCTCGGCGTCGCCGAGGCGGAGGTTCACCAGGTCCAGCGTCTCGACCCCGAGGGACTCCAGGTTCTCCTCGACCTGGCGCCGCAGCTGCTCCGGCCGCCGCGCCGTGGGCCACCCGCCCTGCGCGTCCCGCCGCGCACCGACCTTCGTCACCACGTGCAGACCCTCCGGGTAGGGGTGCAGCGCCTCGCGGATCAGCCGGTTGGTGATGTGCGGCCCGTAGGCGTCGCTGGTGTCGATGTGGGTGATCCCGAGGTCGACGGCCTCGCGCAGGACGGCGATCGCCCCGTCGTGGTCGGCGGGCGGCCCCATGACCCACGGACCCGCGAGCCGCATCGCGCCGTAGCCGAATCGGGTGACGGTCAGATCGCCCAGGGTCCAGGTGCCGCCGGGAAGCGGAGGAGGGTACGCGCTCATGCCCATGTCTTTCGTGTCGGTCCGAGGGGTGGTTCCTTGTGGAGCCCTTCTTCATAATGGGCATGCAACTTCCCGGCGGGAAGTAGGCACTTCAGAGTGCCCTGGTGACCCTCAGGTGACAGGAGCAGGCGATGGGAACGACGACCGCGGCTGAGAAGAAGGCCCAGGCGAAGATCGAGTACGACGCGTTCCTGGACGTGTGCCCGAGCCGGAAGCTGCTCGACCGGATCTCCGACAAGTGGGTCACCCTGATCCTGTGCGCGCTCGGCGGTGGGGCGGCCGGGCACACCGGTGACCGCGCTGGCGGCCGTACCGCCGACGGGGCCGGTGGGCCGCGGGCGATGCGCTTCTCGGAGCTGGCCCGGACCCTCGCGGGCGTCAGCCAGAAGATGCTCACCCAGACGCTGCGTTCGCTGGAGCGCGACGGCCTCATCACCCGCACCGCGACCGCCACCGTGCCCGTGACCGTCTCCTACGAGCTCACCGGACTCGGCCTGTCGCTGTACCACCAGGTGCGCGGCCTCAAGGGCTGGGCCGAGGCGCACATGGGCGAAGTCCTCGACAACCGCGCCGCCCACGACGCCCCCACCGCCTAGCGGACGCCGCCGCGGCGCGCCCGCGCCAGGCCTTCCGGGGGGCTGGGGCAGAGGTAGTCGAAGAAGCGGTGCCACCAGGTGGGTGAATGCTCGGACGGGGAACGGAAGAGTGACCGTGCCGCACCGTCGTATTCGGTCCACAGCAGGTGCTCGGAAACACCACGTAGCCGGGGGCCTCCAGCTCGAACTCGACGCGGAGCCGGTCGGCGGCGTCGAGGAGCACCTGTTCCTCCCCGGTTCCTCCCCGGCGTCGTACGCCCCCGGATTCCCCAGGGTCAGCACGGCCATGCCACCGAAATCGCTGACGGTCACCGTGAGTCGTTCGCCGCTCTCGGTGACCCGCGCCGGGATCCCGATCCGCCCGTGGTGGCTCGCGTCCTGGACGTACCGGTCGACGGCACAGGTGCAGCCGAACCGCTCCGCCAGCCGTGCGGCGAGCCGCTCGAACCGCGCCCGGGTGGCCTGGGCGTCGTAGTCCCGGGGGAACTCCACGTGCTCGGGGTCGTCGAGTTCACGCAGCAGCTCCCGCGTGCTCTGTCCATCGAGGGCCATGCACGCATTCTCCACACCCGACCGGCGGTGGGCGGATGTCGGGAGGGGCGTCTATGATCCGGGGACCCCCGCACCTCCCCCGACGGACAGGACACCGTGGCCAAGGAACGACAGAGCATCCTCGTGGACATCGACGGCACCCTCGCGCTGCGCGTGGGCGAGCACGCGCGCGGGCCCTTCGAGTGGCACCGGGTGGGCGAGGACCTTCCCAACCTGCCCGTCATCCAGGTCGTGCAGCGGCTCGCGCTGACCGGGCTCGACGTCGTCTACATGTCCGGGCGCAGCGACGAGTGCCGCCGGGGCACCCTGCGGTGGCTGGAGGAACACGTCGGGGTGCGGGGCGACCTGCACATGCGCAGGAAAGGCGACTTCCGCTCCGATGACACCGTCAAGCGCGAGCTGTACGAGAAGCACGTGCGCGACCGCACGGACGTGCTGTGCGTCCTGGACGACCGGGACAAGGTGGTCCGGATGTGGCGCGAGCTGGGGCTGACCGTTCTCCAGGTCGCGGAGGGCGATTTCTGAGGACGCGCGTATCACCGCGGGTCGGTGCGGAGGGAAGCCGCGCCGGGCCGCCGCTACGCCGACCGGCCCCGCCGGTCGGCGATGGCCGTGTGCACCGACGCGATGGCGCTGGCCCCCTCCCCCATGGCCGCCGCCACCCGCTTGATCGACCCGGTGCGGGTGTCCCCCACCGCGAACACCGAGGGTGCGCTGGTCTCGAACGGCAGCGGTCCGCGCCCCAGGTCGTCCCAGCGCGGTTCCAGCCCCAGCTCCACCAGCGCGGTGTCGGTGCACACGAACCCGCTGCGGTCCCGGGTGACCCCGTCCAGCCACTCGGTGGCGGGGCTCGCCCCGATGAAGCAGAACAGGCCGCTGGTCGGACGCACCTCGCCCGCCCCGGTCCGGCGGTCGGTGAGCACCACCTCGCGCAGGTGGGTGTCCCCCTCCAGCCCGGTGATCTCGGTGTTCGTGTGCACGGTGATGTCCGGGTGGTCGTGCAGCCGCGCCACCAGGTAGTCGGACATCTTGGCGGACAGGTCGTCGCCGCGGACCACCAGGTCGACGCGGCTGCCCCGGCCGGCCAGGAACAGGGCGGCCTGCCCCGCCGAGTTCGCCCCGCCCACCACGGTCACCGGGTGCTGGGAGCAGGTGCGCACCTCCAGCTCGGTGGCGGCGTAGAAGATGCACCCCGACTCCTCGAAGTCGGCCCAGCGCTCCAGCGGCAGGGTCCGGTACCGGGCGCCGGAGGCCACCACCACCGCCTTGGTGTCGATGCGGCTGCCGTCGGCGAGGTACAGCACCGGGTCGGGGCCGGTGGTGTCCAGCCGGGTCACGTGGCAGGGCATGTACATCTCGGCGCCGAACTTGAGCGCCTGGATCGCCGCCAGACGGGTCAGCTCCTCCCCCGAGATGCCGTGCGGGAAGCCCGGGTAGTTCTCGATCCGGGAGCTGGAGGCGGCCTGGCCGCCGGTGCCCAGGGCGTCCAGGACCACGGTGTTCAGGCCCTCGGAGGCCCCGTACAGGCCGGCCGCCAGCCCGGCCGGGCCCGAGCCGACCACGATCAGGTCGACGTCGCGGCAGCTGGGCCGGTACGCCTTGCCGATGCGCTGGGCCAGGAGGCCGGGCGTGGTGTTGCGGACGGCCTCCCGGCCGATCAGGACGGCGGGCAGGTCGTCGCCGGTCAGCTCGGCGGCCTCCAGCAGCGCCCGGCCGGTCGCCGAGTCCGCGTCGTGCCAGAGGTAGGGCAGCCGGACCCGGGCGGCGTAGGTGCGCAGGGCCAGGGTGGCCGCGGAGGTGGACAGGCCGACGACGTCGACCGGGCGGACCACCTCGCGCAGGTACTCGCGGCGGACCAGGAGGGCCTCCAGGACGGTGTCGGAGAGCTCGACCTCCTCCGCCATCATCGTGCGGAACTGGGTTCTGGACAGCCGGTGGATCCGCCCCGGGGCCACCACCCGGACCGTCACGTAGGCCATCTGGTCGCTGAGGAGGTTGACCTCGCCGAGGAAGTCGCCCGGTCCCAGCGACATGTACACCTCCTCGGGGCGGTCGAAGGAGGCCTCCCGGACGACCTCGACGTGCGCCTCGTCCAGGACGACGAGGTCGCGTTCGAAGCCGCCCGCCCGGGTGAGGACGTCGCCCGCCTTCACCTCGTGTTCGGAGCCGTAGGAGCGCAGGCGGTCGAACCGGGCGAAGTCCAGCCGCGGCCGGAGGCGATCCATCATGCTCTCGTGTGACCAGCCCATATCGGTGCCCCTTCCCGACCCGTGTAGCCCCCTTCCTACCCCGTCGAAAGCGGGGACACCAGGGCCCGGGGGTGCGGGGGACGGGACGGGGCGCCGGGGAGCCGCCGGTCAGTCCTCGCGTTCGCGCTCGACCGCCTCGTACAGGGCGCGGATGTTGCCGCTGCCGAAGGTGGTGGCGCCCAGGCGTTCGATGACCTCGAAGAAGACGGTGCCCCGCGGGTGGGTGGAGCGGGCGAAGATCTGGAAGAGCTGCCCGTCGTGGTCCTCGTCCACCAGGACCGCCAGTTCGCGCAGCCGCTCCACGGGGTGGCGGCGCGGGTCGAGGCGTTCGGTGAGCAGCCGATAGTAGGTGTCGGGGGCGGACAGGAAGGCGACGCCGCGCTCGCGCAGCAGGCCGACGGTGCCGGTGATGTCGGCGGTGCTCAGGGCGATGTGCTGCACGCCGGGGCCCCGGTGGTCGCGCAGGAAGCCGTCGATGTGGCCGGGTTCGAGGTCGGGGTCGGGCTCGATGAGGGTGAGGGTGGCGTCGCCGCCGTCGGAGCGGACGATGTTCGAGGTCATGGCCTGGCGGCCGACCGAGATGCGCTCCTGGAAGATCGTGGAGAAGCCCAGGACGTCGCGGTAGTAGGCAACGGTGGGGGCGAGTTCGCCTGGGGGCAGGCAGACGGCGAGGTGGTCGACGGCCGCCAGGCCCAGGTCGGCGGGGACGCCCGCGACGGGGTCCAGGCCGGGCAGCAGGTCCCGGCCGGGCGCGCGCTGTACGAAGGTGTGGGCGACGTCGCCGAACCCGGAGACGGTGGCGGTGGCCACGCCGTCGATCTCGGCGGGCGCGGCCAGGGAGCGGGCGCCCCGGGAGACCGCCAGGTCGTGGGCGGCGCGGGCGTCGGCGACGCGCAGGGCGACGTCGGCGACACCGTCGCCGTGTTCGCGCACGTAGCGGGCGGCGGGGTGGTCGTCGGCGAGGGGCTGGGTGAACAGCATCCGGATGGTCCCGGTGCCGACCAGGACCGAGCGCTCGCCGACGGCGCGGGAGCCCTCGGCGAGCACCGCCGTTCCGTAGTCCTCGCGCATGCGGTGCGCGGCCTTGTCCGCGTCCGCGACGTGGAAACCGAGGTGGTCGATGGTCGCACCCGACAGAGCGGTCACGGTGTCTCCTTGGCGATGGCCGTCAAAGCTCCGCAGCGTAACGACGTCGCCGGGCCTGTTCCCGGGATCCCGGGATCTGCGCGTTTCCACCCCGAACCGGGACCCGGCACCTCCTTCTCCGCACTCCCGCCCTTTTATTCGGATCCCGATCGGCGATAAGGGGCCGAACCGTAAAGCCGATTTCTCGGATTCTCCCATCGGAGCCCTGTACCCGCCGCAATACTGGCCGTCATGAGCACGAGGAGGCAGTATGTCTGTCATGACCACCAGGCAGCAGGACACCCCGGAACGGCTCCTGACCACGGACGACCTGGAACACTTCCCGGACGACGGGCGGCGGTACGAACTGGCCGACGGGCGGCTTGACGTGTCCCCCGCGCCCAAACCGCTGCACACCCGCGCCTCGTATCGCCTGGGGTTCCACCTGGGCCTTTCTTCTGGCGGCGAGTTCGAGATCCACGAGTCACCGGGCATCGATCTCAACGGAGACCGGACACGGCACCGTCTTCCCGACCTGGCCGTGTTCGACGTCCCCCTCCCCGAGAGCGGCTACTTCTCGGTCCCGCCGCTCCTGGCGGTGGAGGTCGTCTCCCCCGACAGCGTCCTCCGCGACAACCACACCAAGCGCATCGAGTACGCCGCCTTCGGCGTCCCCGCGTACTGGGTGATCAACCCGCTGGCCGACAAGGTCGGCCTGGTGGAGCTGCGTTTGGAGGGCGGCCAGTACCGGGAGGTCGTCCAGGCGCACGGGGAGGACGTGTTCGCCACCGACTTCCCCTTCGCCCTCAGCCTCGTCCCGCACTGGCTGACGGCGGACGGCCCGTGGCTGAAGAACATCGGCGGGGGCACCGGCGAGGAGTGATCCTCAGGCAGCGGGGACCGGGTGCTTGAAGACCTGGTCCCGGTGCCAGTCGATGTGTCCGGCGGCGGGCAGCAGCAGGTCGCGCCCGGCCAGGTCGCTGACGATCCGCCGGGCCTCGGCGGAGCGGGCCTCGAAGCGCGGGGAGACGTCCAGGGTCAGCTCACCGGTGAGGCCGAGGACACCGCGGTCCAGCAGCAGGTGGTGCTGGGAGCACAGGGCCAGGCCGTTGTCCACCGTGTCGGGTCCGGCCTGGGACCACCAGCGCACGTGGGCGGCCTCCAGGCCGACGGAGACGCCGTCCATCCACGCGTCGTAGCCGCAGAACGCGCACCGGTGGCCGTAGGCGTCCAGCACCGCCTCCCGGAAGGCGGGGTCGCGGTCGCCCGCGGCGGCCCACCGCTCGGGGACGAGGGAGAGCCCGGTCAGGGCCAGGATCTCCTCGTGCAGGGAGGACGGGAAGTTCGCGTCGAGCAGCATGCGGGCGAGGCGGGTTCGCAGCCCCGGGTCCTGTGCCAGCGCCCGGGAGAACTCTGGGGTGAGGCTCCCCCGGGCGCCGGAGCGGCGCAGCCTGCCCGGGTTGTCCCCGGGGTCGCCGCCGTCGTCCGTGGTGAGCACCCACAGTCCGTCGTCGTTGGCCAGGCGGCGGAAGGGGAAGGCGGGCGTGGTGCCGCCCTTGGCGGGCGGGGCGAACTCGTCCAGCAGGAGTTGGAGGCGTTCCTCGGCCGCGCTGTAGGGGATCGGCGCGTCGCCGTGGCGCTGGTGGTGGCCGAGCGCGTAGAGCAGCAGGAGGGGTTTGTGCGGGGCGCGCTTGCCGTCGCGCCGCCACTGCCTGATCCCGCCGATCCGCTCTTCCCAGTCCATGGCGCACGACCTTAGCGGCAACGGTGAGGCGGGGAATACAGGAGACAAGGCGGACAATTCGTCCTACCATTGCAAGCGTGCCGGATTCCAATCGCGGCGTCGCCCTCGGGGCGGCAGCCTTCCTCCTCTGGGGATTCGGGGCCCTGTACTGGGACCTCCTGTCCGCCTCCGCGCCTTCCGAGATCCTGGCCCACCGCATGGTGTGGTCCCTCCTGGCGATGTCCGTCTTCCTGCTGCTGGCCCGCCGGGGCTGGAAGTGGCTGCCCGGGGTGATCCGCAGCCCGCGCCGGCTGCTGCCGGTGGCCGCGGCGGCGGTGCTCATCGCCCTCAACTGGTGGGGGTTCATCTACTCGGTGTCCAGCGAGCAGACCCTCCAGGCGTCGCTGGCGTACTTCATCAACCCGCTGATGTCGGTGTGCCTGGGCGTGGTGGTGTTCTCCGAGCGGCTGCGCGCGGCGCAGTGGGTCGCGGTAGGGCTGGGCGTGCTCGCGGTGGTGGTGATGACGGTGGGCTACGGCGTCACGCCGTGGCTGGCGCTGCTGATGGCGTCGTCGTTCGCCGCCTACGGGGCGGTGAAGAAGTACGTGGACCTGGACGGGATGCAGAGCCTCACCGTGGAGACGCTGGTGATGTTCCTGCCCGCGCTCGGGTACGTGCTGTTCCTGGAGTTCTCCGGGGTCGGAACGGCGGCGTCGGTGTCCCCCGCGCACACGGCGCTGCTGGTCGGCGGCGGGTTCGTGACGGCGCTGCCGCTGCTGCTGTTCGGGATGGCGACCCGGCTGGTGCCGCTGAGCGTGATCGGGATGCTCCAGTACATCGCGCCCACACTGATGTTCTTCATCGGCTGGCTGGTGCAGGGCGAGGAGATGCCGCCCGCCCGGTGGGCGGGGTTCGCGCTGGTGTGGCTGGCGCTGAGCGTGTTCGCGCTCGACCAGGTGCGCGACGCCCGGGCGCGGTCGGTGCGGCGGCGGACGGAGCGGGCCGAGCAGGCGGAACAGGCGGAGCGGCCGACCCCCGAGTCCTGCGACTGACCTCGGGTTTCCCGGTTTCGGAGAACCGAAACTACTATCCGTGACACTGTGCTAACGTCGTGTCGCGAACCGGGTGCGTCCCGGTTCCCGACGGTCCGCACGTCACGGAGGGCACCCGCATGTCCCGCACCAGCCGCACGGCCCGCGCCCCGCGCGCGGCCGCGGTGGTGCGCCCGCCCTCCCTGCTGCTGGTGCCGCTGTTCGTCGGGGCGGCTCTGGCCGCCCTGTGGCTGATCGGCACCCCGTCCGCGCAGGCCGACACCGCCGGGCCGCTCGGCCTGGACCGGGCCGCCTCCCTCGACACCGGGCCGGCACCCGGGCTGAACTCCTTGGACCCCGCGCTGGACCCCCTGGACCCCGCGCTGGAGGCCGGCGTCACCGAGGTCGCCGCGCCCGTCACCGGCACTCTGGGCACCGTCCACCGGCGCCTGGAGGAGCGGACCGGGTCCGCCCCCGCGGCCGTGCTGGCCGACCCCGCCGTCGGCGAGGTCGGCGGGGGCGTCCAGGAGGGCGCCCGGCGCGTGGTCCGCGAGCTCGCGGCCGTCGACCAGGACCAGGCGGAGAACCTGGTGGCCCACGTGGCCTCCACCCGGCTGGCCCCCGCCCCCGCACCGGCGGAGGCCGTCGCGGCCCTCGTGTCCGCCGCGGCCGACCCCGCCGGGACCGGCCTCCCCGACGCCCGCGCCCACGCCGAGGACGAGAAGGCCGGCAGGTCCGGGGAAGCCGACGAGGACACCGCCGAGGCCGGTCCCGACGGCCTCCGGGACACCGTCCCCGGCCTGTTCCCGGCCCCGCGGGCCGCCGGAGCGGCCGCCGACACCGCGGCGGCGGACGAGCACCGCCCCGCCGCCCCGGCCGACCGCGGGGTCTCCGCGGCGCCCCAGACGTCCCAGCTCTCCACCGGTTCGGCCGCGCCCACCGGCGCGGGCGCCCCGGCCGTCGCCGGGTTCCTCACCGTCGTGCCGCTCACCGCACCCGCCGCCGACGCGCTCTCGAACGCCGTCGACGCCGTGCACCCGGTGCCCGCGGGCGCCGCCGACGACCCCACGGTCTCCCCCGACTAGGAACGGGCCGCTCCGACGGACCCGTTCCCAGCCCTTTTCCGCTCTGGGAGCTGACCTGAGTCCCGTGCCCCGTGCCGCACCGCCGCGGCCCCGCCCACGTGATTCATGTCAGCCGGTGGTCCACCGGCTCCCGGCCGACCGCGACCCGGTGTCGCGGCCGCCCCGAACCACTCCGCAACCACAGAGCCTTCCGGAAGGAAACCCATGTCGCAGGCCAAGCACATCTCGGCCAGGGCCGTTCTGCTCGCCGCCGGAACCGCGGGCTTCGTCGCCCTCGGCGCCGGTGTCTCGGGCGCAGAGGCGCTCGCCTCCCCCGCCGCCGAGCTCGCCCCCACCGTCGAGCGGGCGCTCGTGGAGGGCGTCGCCCCGACCGTGAACACCGCTCTCCCCGGCGGGATCGGCCCGGTCGCCGGGAGCACACTCGCCGAACTCCAGGAGACCTCCCGCAACGCCGAGAAGCCCGCGCCCGACCTGGCCGCGATGCTGCCCGCCGGCGGGTCGGAGATCGCCACCCCGGTGGGCGGCGTCGCCAACCCGAGCGCGGCACTGGCCGACGCCGTCGCCGCCACCCAGGACGCGACCGGCCTGGACGGGAACCCGCACGACACCGCCGGGCACGACCTGGGCGCGGCCGTCGAGAGGCGGGCCACCGGCGCGGGCGACGAGTTCGGGACCACCGCCCAGAGCGCGGGCGGGGTCGTGGAGGAGACCGCCGCCGGGGTGCTCCCGCACACGGTGGTCGCGGTGCACGAGTTCCGCGACGAGATGGGCGTCCCCACCGTCTCGGAGCTGCCCCGGCCCACCGAGCTGGCGCAGAACCTGGACACCTCCCGGCTGCCCGACGCCGACACCGTCGCCCAGGCCGTGGACCTGTCCGACCCCACCGCGCTGACCCGGGAGAACAGCCTGGGGGTCAGCGAGGTCCTGGACGTGGCCCCGGCCCTGCCCACCGCCCCCGGCACCGGCACCGTGCCGCAGAGCGCCGAGACGCCGCAGGTCCCGAACATGTGGGACCTCGCCGGGGCGTTCGGGGTGGAGACGCCCAAGGCCCTCCAGGACGTGGTGGAGTCCAACCCGGTCACCGACGACAACTACGTGAGCCTGGGCGAGGAGGAGATCCTGGGCGCGGTCGGCAACCGCAACCTGGACGGGAGCATCACCGCCGTCCCCCAGAGCCGCGAGCACCAGAGCACCCCGCAGCTGCCCGTCCCGGCGCAGGGGCCGACGGTCGTGGAGACGCCCGCCATCGCGCAGATGCCCGCCGGGCAGCAGGCCCCGGGGCTGTCGGACCTGACCGACGCCCTGCTGACCGGGGCCTCCGACCTGGGCGCGGCCGACACGGTCGCCCTGGACGGCCCGCTCGCCGACACCGGGGTGCCGCGGGTCGGCACCGGGGTGCCCACCGTGGACGGGTCGCTGCCGCAGGTCGCCGACACCTCGTCGCTGCCGTCCCTGGCCGAGGGCCCCGACCTGACCACCGCCGAGGACCTGGTGGCGGGGCTGAGCCGCGGCCCCGCCCTGCTGGGGGACCTGGACACCAGCGACCTGGTCGCCATCGAGGGCGGCACCGCGGAGGCCCCGCCCACCCCCGAGGGCATGGTGTCGCACCCGACCTTCCTGAACCCGCTGCCCGGCGCCGAGGCCCTGCCCCTGGTGAGCTAGGCGGTTCCCCCTCGGGCACGCACCCGCCCGAGAACCGGGACGCCCCCGACGCGCCCGGGGGCGTCCCACCCGCTCTCTCCCGGACACCGCTCTCTCCCGAGCAGCATTTTCCGCAGCCCGACGGCGCCGCCCCGGCGGCGCCGTCGGCGCGTCCGGGGCCGGGAAGCAGAACGGCGCCGGCCCTCGGGGGGCGGCGCCGTCGGTGGGCGGGCGGGGCGGTCAGCCGGAGCGTTCCACCACGTAGTCGCACAGGGCCTCGAAGGCGTCGCGCGCCGGGCCCTGCGGCAGGGTGGCGATCTCGGCGCGGGCCTTGTCGGACCAGCCGCGCAGGGTCTTCTCGGCCTCGGCCATCGCCGGGTGGGCGCGCAGCAGGCCCAGGGCCTCCTCGGCCTCGGTGTCGTCCAGGGGGCGGCCCAGCAGCGACTTGAGCCGGTCGTCGGCCGGGTCGGTGGAGCGCAGCGCGTAGAACATCGGCAGGGTCAGCACGCCCTCGCGCAGGTCCGTGCCGGGGACCTTGCCGGACTCGCGGGTCTCGGCGGCCACGTCGATGAGGTCGTCGGCGAGCTGGAAGGCCATGCCCAGCGCGTCGGAGGCGCGGGTGAGGGTGCCGGTGGTGACCGGGTCGACCTTGCCGAACATGCCGCCGAACTCGGCGGAGGAGGCGATGAGGGAGGCCGTCTTGTCCCCGATGACCCCCAGGTAGTGGTCGAGGGGGTCGACGCCCTCGGGCGGGCCGGAGGTCTCCAGGATCTGCCCCTGGACCAGCCGGCCGAAGGTCTGGGCCTGCAACCGGACGGCCTCGGTGCCCAGGTCGGCGAGGATCTCCGAGGCCTTGGCGAACACGTAGTCGCCGGTGAGGATGGCGATGGAGTTGCCCCAGCGCTGGTTGGCGCTGGGTCGGCCGCGGCGCAGCTCCGCCTCGTCCATGACGTCGTCGTGGTACAGGGTCGCCACGTGGGTCAGCTCGACCACGGCCGCGGCCGGGACGAGGTCGGGCATGTCGGGGTCGCCGAAGTGCGCGGCCAGCAGCACCAGCATCGCCCGGAAGCGCTTGCCCCCGGCCTCCAGCAGGTGGGAGGCGGCCTCGGTCAGCATCGGGTCGCTCGCCCGCACCGACTCCCTCAGGAGGTCCTCGACCTTCTCAAGACCGTCCTGGACCTCCCGGGCGAGGGCCGCGTCGACTCTCGGCAGAGCGAGAAACCCGCTCGGGACAGCACCGCTCACCGTAAAGCTCCACCTGTTGAACGGGCACGGCGGCGGCCTCTGGGTGGTCGCCGCGTGCTCAGCACATGAACATGATCCGACTTGCCACGGTATCCGACCCGGAATGATCGTCCAAAGCCACACCCGGGTAGGGCCCGGACCGGAATGAAACCGCAGCTCATCCGGTCCGGGCCGTGACCTGTTAGCGTGCTCCGGCCTCGGTGGAGGCCTGGTCCACCATCACGGACACCGGTTCCTGCGGGCCGTCCGGGGAGGGCAGCAGGTTGTCGAGCACCGGCCCGGGGTACACGCCGAGCACCAGGGTGGCGGCCACGCCGATGGCGATGACCCCGCCGGTGGCGGCCCCGGCGCGCACGACGGTGGGCCCGTCGGCCTCCGGATCCCGGAAGAACATCACAACGATGATCCGGACGTAGAAGAACGCGGTGACGGCGCTGCTGAGCACACCGACGACCACCAGCGGGGTGGCCCCGGCGGCGACGGCCGCCTCGAACACCGCGAACTTGCCGATGAACCCGCTGGTGAGCGGGATGCCCGCGAAGGCCAGCAGGAACAGTGCCAGCGCCCCCGCCAGCAGCGGGTGGCGGCGGCCCAGCCCGGCCCACCGGTCCAGATCGCCCAGCTCCTGCCCGCCGTCGGCGGTGCGCACCAGGGTGACCACGGCGAACGCGCCCAGGGTGGTGAACCCGTAGGCGGCCAGGTAGAACATCGCCCCGGCCAGGCCGTCGGTGGTCCCGGCGACCACGGCGGTGAGGATGAACCCGGCGTGCACCACCGAGGAGTAGGCCAGCAGCCGCTTCACGTCCCGCTGGGACACGGCGACGATCGCGGCGACCACCATGGTGAGGACCGCGATGATCCACAGCATCGGCTCCCAGTCGCCGATCCGCCCGCCGAAGGGGACGAAGAACACCCGCAGCAGCGCGCCGAACGCGGCGACCAGGGTGCAGGACGCCATCAGCGCGGTGACGGGGGTGGGCGCCCCCTGGTACACGTCCGGCTTCCAGTTGTGGAACGGCACCGCGCCGACCTTGAACAGCAGGCCGACGGCGACCAGCCCGATCCCCATGAGCAGCAGCGGCTCGCCGTTGCCGTCGGCGAAGATCGCCGCCCCGCCGTTCTCCACGGCGGCGCGCACCTCGCCGAAGTTCACCGACCCGGCGTAGCCGTACACCATGGCGGCGCCGAACAGGAAGAACGCCGAGGAGAACGCGCCGAGCAGGAAGTACTTGACCGCGGCCTCCTGGGAGAACAGGCGGCGCCGGCGGGCGAGCCCGCACATCAGGTACAGCGGGAGGCTCATGACCTCCAGGGCGATGAACATGGTGAGGAAGTCGTTCGAGGCGGGGAACATCAGCATTCCCAGCACCGCGAACAGCACCAGCGGGTAGACCTCGGTGTGCTGCGACCCGGCGAGGATGTGCGCCCGCTCCTCCTCGCTGCCCGGCACCGCCGCGGCCTGGGCGGCGAACGCGTCCCGGCCGTCGCGGCGCTCGGCGATGAGCAGCAGGCTCACCAGCGCCAGCACCGTGATGGTGCCCTGGAAGAACAGCACGGTCCGGTCGACGGCCAGCGTGCCGACGCCGACGGTGACCCCGGCCTGCCCGTCGGGCAGCGACCCGACCTGGAGCACGAGGAGCACGAACGTCGCGAGCAGCGCCAGGGCGGCCAGGCCGATCTGGAGCGGGCGGCGGCGCGCGGCGGGCACGAACGCCTCGAACAGCACGGCCACCATGGCGGCGCCGAACAGGGTCAGCAGCGGTGCCAGCAGCCACCAGTCGAGGACCGGTGCCCCCTGGGTGATGACGGGGAGGTCCTGGGGGATCATTCCGCGCCTCCTTCCTCGGCGGAGTCGACCGTGGCCACCACGGTGCGTTCCGCGGCCGGTTCGATCGCGTCGAGCAGCGGCTGCGGGTACAGCCCGAACGCGATGATGAGCGCGAGCAGCGGACCGACGGCCCACGCCTCGCGCGCGGACAGGTCCTTGAACCCGGACACGCCGTCGGCGGTGGGCCCGGTCATGGTGCGCTGGTACATCCACAGGATGTAGAGCGCGGCGAGCACCACGCCGATGACGGCGATCAGGGCGGGCACGGGGTTGAACGCGTACACGCCGACGAACACCAGGAACTCGCTGACGAACGGCGCCAGCCCGGGCAGGGCGAGCCCGGCCAGGCCGGTCACCAGGAAGACCCCGGCGAGTTTGGGCGCCACGTTCTGCACGCCGCTGAAGTCCTTGATGAGCGAGGACCCGCGGCGGGCCACGAGCAGGCCCACGACCAGGAACAGCGCCCCGGTGGCGAACCCGTGGTTGACCATGTAGAGCGCGGCCCCGGTCTGGGCCTGGGCGGTCAACGCGAAGATGCCCAGGGTGATGAACCCGAAGTGGGAGATCGACGTGTAGGCGACCAGGCGCATCATGTCGGTCTGGCCGATGGCGAGGATCGCCCCGTAGACGATGCTCACCAGGCTCAGCGCCACCACGGGCCACACGAACCAGGAGACGGCGGCGGGGAGCAGCTCCATGCAGTACCGGAGCATGCCGTAGGTGCCGACCTTGTCGAGCACACCCACCAGCAGCACGGCGGTGCCGGGGCGGGAGGCCCCGGCGGCCTGCGGCAGCCAGGTGTGCACGGGCCACATCGGCGCCTTGATCGCGAAGGCGATGAAGAAGCCGAGGAACAGCCAGCGGGCGGTGGACGGGTCGAGGGCGGCGAGCGCCCCGTTCTCCCCGACCAGGTCGGCCCACAGGAAGGTGCCGCCGTGGACGAACACCCCGATGACGGCGACCAGCATGATGAGGCCGCCGGCGAGGCTGTACAGCAGGAACTTGACGGCGGCCTTGGCGCGCTCGTCGCCGCGCCCGTAGCGCCCGATCATGAAGTAGACCGGGATGAGCATGGCCTCGAAGAACACGTAGAAGAGGAAGACGTCGGTGGCCGCGAAGACCCCGATCATCATGGCCTCCAGGGCCAGGATGAGCGCGAAGTAGCCGCGCCCGCCGTCCTCCCGGTCGTCGTGCTCCCTCCAGGCGGCCAGGACCACCAGCGGGACGAGGATCGCCGACATGAGGATCAGGGTGAGGGCGATGCCGTCCACCCCGACGGCGAAGTGGACCCCGAACCGCGGGATCCACGGGTACTCCTCGACGAACTGGAGCGAGCCCGCGTTCGACAGGTCGAAGCGCAGGGTCATGGCGACCAGGACGGCCAGGGTGGCCAGGGAGAAGCCGAGCGTGATGCGCTTGGCGTTCTCGGCGGAGACCGCCCCGGTGGCGGTGGCCGCGGGGGTGCGGACCGCCGTGGTGGTGCCGCCACCGCCCTCGGCCGCGGCGGCGGCCGACGCGGTCGCGGCCCTGCCTCCCGCTCCGGTGCGCGGCAGTGCCCAGACGAGCACGGCGCCGATCGCGGGCAACGCGATCGCGATGGTGAGCCAGGGGATCATTGTCTACAACCTCACAACCAGCGTCGCGGCGACGATCACGGCGCCGAAGAGCATGGTGAGCGCGTACGACCGGGCGAACCCGGTCTGCGCCCGCCCGAGCCCGCGGGAGGAGTCGCGCACGCCCGCGCCGAGCCCGTTGACGAACCCGTCGATGACCTTGTCCTCGATGACGCCGAGCGCCTTGGTGAGGACCTGGCCGGGGCGCACGAACAGCCCCTCGTTGATCTCGTTGCCGTACAGCTCGCGGCTCGCGGCGACGGTGACGAGGTTCCCCTTGGGCGCGGTGCGCGCGACCGGACGGCGCAGGTACACGGCCCAGGCCGCGGCCACGCCGACCACCAGCACGCCCAGCGCCGCCAGCCCGTAGGGCGAGGTGAACGCGTGCGCCAGGTCGAAGTGGTGCGGGTGGGCGCCGATGGTGGGCGCCAGGAAGTTCGCGAACCGGTCGCCGAACACCAGGAACGCGCCCAGGAACACCGAGCCGATGGACAGCACCACCATGGGGGCGGTCATGCTGACCGGCGACTCGTGCGGGTGCACATCGTCGTCCCACCGCTTCTCGCCCAGGAAGGTCAGGAAGAACATGCGGGACATGTAGAAGGCGGTGAGCCCGGCGCCGAGGATGACCGCCGACCCCAGGACCACGCCCTGGGTGCCGCCGATGCCGAACGCCTCGGTGATGATGCTCTCCTTGGTCCACCAGCCGGACAGCAGCGGGACGCCGATGATGGCGAGGTAGCCGAGTCCGAAGGTGGCGAAGGTGATGGGCATGACCCGGGCCAGGCCGCCGTAGCGACGCATGTCGACGCCGTCGTTCATGGCGTGCATGACCGAGCCGGCGCCCAGGAACAGCCCGGCCTTGAAGAAGCCGTGCGTGATCAGGTGGGCGATGGCGGCCACGTACCCGACCGGGCCGAGCCCGGCGGCCAGCACCATCATGCCGATCTGGCTCATCGTCGAACCGGCCAGGGACTTCTTGATGTCGTCCTTGGCGGAGGCGATGACGCCGCCGGCGAGCATGGTGGCGGCCCCGACCACCGCGACGGTGGTCTGGGCGGCGGGTGCGGCCTCGAAGACCGGCCCCGCGCGGACGATGAGGTAGACGCCCGCGGTGACCATGGTCGCCGCGTGGATGAGCGCCGACACCGGGGTCGGGCCCTCCATGGCGTCCAGCAGCCAGGCCTGGAGGGGCAGCTGCGCGGACTTGCCGCAGGCGCCGAGCAGCAGGCACAGGCCGATGGCGACCAGCACCCCGTTCCCGGCGCCGGGGACGGCGGCGAACACGTCGCTGAAGCTCACCGCGCCCAGGGCGGTGAACATGATCATGATCGCCGCGAGCAGGCCCATGTCGCCGACGCGGTTGATGATGAACGCCTTCTTGGCCGCGGCGGCCGCCGACGGCTTGTACTGCCAGAACCCGATGAGGAGGTAGGAGGCCAGGCCCACGCCCTCCCAGCCCAGGAACAGCAGGGCGAAGTTGTCGGCCAGGACCAGCACCAGCATGGCCGCCACGAACAGGTTGAGGTAGGCGAAGAAGCGCCGCCGCCCCGGGTCGTGGGACATGTAGCCGATCGAGTAGACGTGGATCAGCGATCCGACGAACGTGATCAGCAGGACGAAGCTGATGGACAGGGGGTCGACCAGCAGGTCGGCCCCCACCGTGAAGGTGCCGACCGAGAACCACTCGTAGACGGGCACCGACACGCTGCGCGCGTCCTGTGCCCGGCCCAGGAGGTCGAACAGGATGAGGGCCGCCCACACGAACGAGCCGACCGGCAGCGCCGTGGCGAGCAGGTGGCCCCAGGAGTCGGTCCTCTTGCCGCCCAGCAGCAGGACCGCCGCGCCGACCAGCGGCAGGGCGATGAGCAGCCAGGCGTTCGACAGCACCGCGCCGTCCGCGGCCACCGCCGTCCCGGTGTCGGCGGCGAGGAGAGTGTGTTGTTGCACTGCCACGTCGCCTTCTAGTGCTTGAGCAGGTTGGCGTCATCGAGCGACGCGGACCTGCGGGTTCGGAAGATCTGCATGATGATCGCGAGACCGACGACCACCTCGGCGGCGGCGACGACCATCACGAAGAAGGCGATGACCTGCCCCTCGATGTCGCCGTGCATGCGGGCGAACGCGACGAACGCCAGGTTGCAGGCGTTGAGCATGAGCTCCACGCACATGAAGACGATGATCGCGTTGCGCCGGACGAGCACGCCGACCGCGCCGATGGTGAACAGCAGCGCCGCGAGGACGATGTAGTTCATCGGGTCCATGTGGACTCCACCTCCTGGCCGTCGCCGTTCTCCCGGGCCTCGTCAGCGGCGCCCGCCTCGTGCGGGTGGGCCTCGACGCCCGCGGTGGGCTCGCCCTCCTTGGAGTGGGCCGAGTCCGACGCGCCGCCGGGGAGCGGCGGGCGCCCCGCCCGGACCTCGTCGGGGACCCGCGACTGGTACTCGGGGTCGCGGGCGGTGAGGACCGGGTTGAGCGAGAGCCGGGCGACCTGGCCGTCGGGCAGCAGCGCGGGCATGTCGATCGCGTTGTGCCGGGCGTAGGTGCCGGGCCCGGGCAGCGGGGTCGGGTGGTCGCCGCGGATGCGGTCCTCGGAGATCTCCCGCTGGGTGCGCCGCTTCTTGGTGCGGGCGGTGTGGGCCAGCACCAGGGCGCCCAGGACCGCGGTGACCAGCAGCGCGGCGGTGGCCTCGAAGGCGACCACGTAGCGCAGCAGCAGCTCCCCGGCGATCCAGGGGATGCTGCCGCCCGCGGCGGCGGCCCCGGCGGCCAGGCCGACCGGGTCGCCCACGGAGATGCGGGTGATGCCGGTGGTCAGGGCGCCGACGAAGCACAGGGCGACGATCGCGGTGAGCAGCCGCTGCCCGCCCAGCGTCTCCTTGAGGGAGTCCGCGGAGCTGACGCCGATGAGCATCAGCACGAACAGGAACAGCATGAGGACCGCGCCGGTGTAGACGACGATCTGCACGACCATGAGGAAGGGCGCGGCGTTGATCCCGTAGAAGATCGCCAGGCCCACCATGGTCAGCGCCATGGACATGGCCGAGTGGACGGCCTTGCGGGAGAACACCACGCCCAGGGCGCCGAGCAGGACCACGGTTCCCAGGATCCAGAAGGCCGAGGCCTCCCCGCCGCCGATGGGGGCGGCGAGGTGGACCTCGTGCGGTTGGGTGTAGGGCGAGGCGAGGAGGACGGCGGGGGTCATCGGGCCGCCTCCGTGTCCTCGTGCCGCCCGTCCTGGGAGCCGTGCTGGCCACGGCCGGTGGCGTAGTAGTCGAGGTCGCTGTCGCCCAGGCGCATGGGGTGCGGCGGCGCCTCCATGCCCTCCTTGAGGGGGGCGAGCAGCTGCTCCTTGGTCCAGATCAGGCTCTGCCTGCTGTCGTCGGCGAGCTCGTACTCGTTGGTCATGGTGAGGGCGCGTGTCGGGCACGCCTCCACGCACAGCCCGCACAGGATGCAGCGCAGGTAGTTGATCTGGTAGACCCGCCCGTAGCGCTCACCGGGCGAGTAGCGGTCGTCGTCGGTGTTGTCACCGGCTTCGACGTAGATGGCGTCGGCGGGACAGGCCCAGGCGCACAGTTCGCACCCGATGCACTTCTCCAGCCCGTCCGCCCACCTGTTCAGCTGGTGCCGTCCGTGGAAGCGCGGCGCCGTGGGGCGCTTGACCTCCGGGTACTCGACGGTCGGCACCTTCTTGAACATGGTGTGGAAGGTGACGCCGAAACCCTTGACGGGATTGAGCCAATCAAGCACCGGTGACCTCCCCCTTCTGCTTGACGCTGCGGCCCGCGGCGGCCGGGGCCGTCCGCGGCGGTTCGGCGAGCACGCTGCTTCCGTAGTGCGGCGCGGTGCTCGGTGGCACCGGGAACCCGCCGAAGGCGGAGTCCTCGTGTGCGCGGCGGGCGTTCTCGGCGCGCTGGACCGCCTCCTCGGCGCGTTCGCGGCGCGCCGACCGGAGCCAGGCGTAGAACGCGATGAGGGTGGCGGCGCTGAACGCGGCGACGACCGAGCCGATGACGATCGGGGAGGCGCCGTCCAGGACGAGCATCCGCACGACCGCGACGGCGGTGATCCACACCAGCTGGACGGGGATGAGGACCTTCCAGCCGAACTGCATGAGCTGGTCGTACCGGACCCGGGGCAGGCTGCCGCGCGTCCAGATGAACAGGAACATGACGCCGACGAACTTGAGCAGCCACCACAGGGCGGGCCACCAGCCCTCGTTGGCCCCGGGGAAGGCGGTGCCGATCCCGAAGGGGGCGTACCAGCCGCCGAGGAAGAGCGTGACGGACACGGCGGCGACCGTGCACATGTTCACGTATTCGGCGAGGAAGAACATCGTGAACTTCATGGACCCGTACTCGGTCATGAAGCCGCCGACGATCTCGCCCTCGCCCTCGGCCAGGTCGAACGGGAGCCGGTTGGTCTCGCCGATCATGGTGACCAGGTAGATGAGGAACGACGGCAGCAGCAGCACCGCGAACCACAGTCCGCGCTGGGCCTCGACGATCCCGGACATGGTGAGCGTGCCGGACATGATGAAGACCGCGACGAACGACAGGCCCATCGCGATCTCGTAGCTGATGACCTGCGCGGACGCGCGCAGGCCGCCGAGCAGGGCGTAGGGCGACTGGGACGCCCACCCGCCGAGCACGAACCCGTACACCCCCAGCGCCGCGGTGGCCAGGACGACCAGGGCGGCGATGGGCAGGTCGGTGAGCTGGAGCGGGGTGGTGACCCCGAACAGGTTCACCTCGGGCCCGATCGGGATGACCGAGAAGGCGATGAACGCGGGGATCGCGGCGATCAGCGGCGCGGCGATGTAGACGAACCGGTCGACCCCGTCGGGGATCAGGTCCTCCTTGAGGGAGAGCTTGATCCCGTCGAACAGGGACTGGAGCAGGCCGAAGGGGCCCATCCGGTTGGGTCCGTGCCGCTGCTGCATGCGGCCCATGACCTTGCGGTCGGCCATGATCATCATCAGGACGCAGACCATCAGGAAGACGAAGATGGCCAGCGCCTTGATGGTGGTGATCCACCACGGGTCGTTGCCGAAGGCGCTGAGCGTCTCCTCCGACGCCAGGTGCGCCACGCTGGTGGCGACGGGGGTCACTGGTGCCTCCCGGCGGTGCTCGGCGCCGACAGCAGGACCGTCTCGCCCGCGCCGCTGCCCAGGTCGCGACGGATGTCGCAGCCCTGGGCGTTGGCCGGGAGCCAGACGACCCGGTCGGCGATGTCGGTGACGACCACGGGGACGGTGACCGAGCCCCGGGTGCCGGTGACGCGGAGCGATCCGCCGTCGGGCACCCCGACCTCGTCGGCCGTGGCCTGGGACAGGTAGGCGCGGGCGGGTCGGGCCGTCCCGGCCAGGAACGGCTCGCCGTCCTCCATCCGCCCGGTGCCCAGGAGCTGGCGCCAGGTGGACAGCAGGGCCTCGCCGGGGCGGGGCTCGGGGACCGGGGCCGGTCGGACGGCGGGTGCGGTGGCCCGCTCCCCCGCCCACAGGCCCAGTTCGAGCAGCTCGCGGTAGGCGGTGGCGGAGTCGGGCAGCCCCAGGTGGACGTCCATCTCGTCCGCGATGGCGGCCAGGACCCGCAGGTCGGAGAGGGCGCCGGGCACCTTGAGCGCGTCGCCGAAGGGCCGGTGGCGGCCCTCCCAGTTGACGAAGGTGCCGGACTTCTCGGCGACGGCGGCGACGGGGAAGACCACGTCGGCGCGGTCGGTGACCTCGCTGGACCGCAGTTCGAGGCTGACGATGAACGGCACCCGGGCCAGGGCCGCGCGGGCGGCCTCGGGGTCGGGCAGGTCGTCGAGCTCGACCCCGGCGATGACCAGGGCGTCGAGGTCGCCGCGGGCGGCGGCCTCGATGATGGCGGCGGTGTCGCGGCCCGGCTCCGACGGCAGGGTGCCGACGTTCCAGGCGCGGGCGACCTCGGCGCGGGCCGAGGCGTCGGAGACGGGGCGGCCGCCGGGCAGCAGCCCGGGCAGGGCCCCCGCGTCGATGGCGCCGCGTTCCCCGGCCCGGCGCGGGATCCACACCAGGCGGGCGCCGGTGCGGTCGGCCAGCGCCGCGGCGGCGGTGAGCGCGCCGGGGACTGCGGCGAGCCGCTCCCCGGCGACGATGACCGCGCCCGGCGCGCCCAGGGCCTCGACGGCCTCGGGCGAGGCGTCCTCCAGGGCGTTGAGGACACGGGCCTCGTCGCCCGGCGCGGTGCCGATGAGCGTGCCGCCCGCCTTGGTGAGGCCGAGGCTGGCGTGGCTGGCGACGGAGTACAGCTTGAGGCCGCGCTTGCGGTGGGCCTTGCGCAGCCGCAGGAACGTGGAGGGCGACTCGTCCTCGGGCTCGAACCCGGCCAGGAGGACGGCCGGGGCCTTCTCCAGTCCGGTGAAGTCCACGCCGATCGGGGTCCCGGCGACGCGGGCCGCCAGGAAGTCGGCCTCCTCCTGCGAGTGGGCGCGGGCCCGCATGTCCACGTCGTTGGTGCCCAGGGCGATCCGCGCGAACTTGGCGTAGGCGTAGGCGTCCTCGTAGGTGAGGCGCCCGCCGGTCAGGACGCCGACCCGGCCGCGGGCGGCGGCCAGCCGCTGTCCGGCGATGGAGACGGCCTCCGGCCAGGAGGCGAACTCCAGGGCGCGGGAGTCCTCGTCGCGCACCAGCGGGCGGGTGAGCCGGTCGGCCTGGGTGGCGTAGGCGAACGCCCACCGGCCCTTGTCGCAGTTCCACTCCTCGTTGACCTGCGGGTCGTCGCCGGCCAGGCGGCGGGTGACCTTGCCGCGCCGGTGGTCGGTGCGCTGGGCGCAGCCGCCGGAGCAGTGTTCGCAGACGCTGGGGGTGGAGACCAGGTCGAAGGGGCGGGACCGGAACCGGTAGGCCGACCCGGTGAGGGCGCCCACCGGGCAGATCTGCACGGTGTTGCCGGAGAAGTAGGAGTTGAACGGCTCGCCGCCCGCGATGCCGACCTGCTCCTTGGCGCCGCGCTCCATCAGCTCGATGAGCGGGTCCCCGGCGATCTGGGCCGCGAACCGGGTGCAGCGGGCGCACTGGATGCAGCGCTCCCGGTCGAGCAGCACCTGGCTGGACAGCGGGATCGGCTTGGGGAAGGTCCGCTTGACGTCGATGAACCGGCTCTCGCCCCGGCCGGTGGACATGGCCTGGTTCTGGAGGGGGCACTCGCCGCCCTTGTCGCAGACCGGGCAGTCCAGCGGGTGGTTGATGAGCAGGAACTCCATGATGCCGCGCTGGGCCTTCTCCGCCACCGGGGAGGTGAGGTGGGTGTTGACCACCATCCCCTCCATCACGGTGATGGTGCAGGACGCCTGTGGCTTGGGCATGCCGCGCCCGTTGCCCATGTCGGGGATGTCCACCAGGCACTGGCGGCAGGCCCCGACCGGGTCCAGGAGCGGGTGGTCGCAGAAGCGCGGGATCTGGATCCCGAGCAGTTCGGCGGCGCGGATGAGCAGCGTGCCCTTGGGCACCTGGATGCGGAAGCCGTCGATGGTGACGGTGACCAGGTCCTCGGGCGGGGGTGCGGGGGCCGCTCCGCCCGGGGTGTTGGAGGTGACGGTCACGGGTTCCCTCCCGTCGTGGTCGTGCGGTCCGCCCACAGGGTGGACCTGGAGTGGTCGAAGGGGCAGCCGCCCTGCTCGACGTGGTCGATGTACTCCTGGCGGAAGTGCTTGATCGACGACATGACCGGGCTGGTCGCGCCGTCGCCCAGGGCGCAGAACGACCGGCCGAGCAGGTTGTCGCAGATGTCCAGGAGCTTGTCGAGGTCGGCCTCGGACCCCTCGCCGCGCTCCAGGCGGTCCAGCACCTGGACCATCCAGTAGTTGCCCTCGCGGCAGGGCGTGCACTTGCCGCAGGACTCGTGGGCGTAGAAGGAGATCCAGCGGCCGACGGCGCGGACCACGCAGGTGGTCTCGTCGAAGATCTGGAGGGCGCGGGTGCCGAGCATGGACCCGGCGGCGCCCACCGACTCGAAGTCGAGCGGGGTGTCCAGGTGCTCCTCGGTGAAGATCGGGGTGGAGGAGCCCCCGGGCGTCCAGAACTTGAGGCTGTGGCCCTCGCGGATGCCCCCCGCCATGTCCAGCAGCTCGCGCAGGGTCACACCGAGCGGGGCCTCGTACTGGCCGGGCCGGGTGACGTGCCCGGACAGGGAGAAGAACCCGAACCCGGCGGACTTCTCAGTGCCCATCGAGGTGAACCACTCGGCGCCGC
This sequence comes from Nocardiopsis protaetiae, assembly GCF_045446735.1. Taxonomy (NCBI): domain Bacteria; kingdom Bacillati; phylum Actinomycetota; class Actinomycetes; order Streptosporangiales; family Nocardiopsidaceae; genus Nocardiopsis; species Nocardiopsis protaetiae. Next base: position 22,466 of record NZ_JBJJBV010000031.1, on the reverse strand, counting down.
CCAGGACGATGCTGGGGACGCTGGCGATGGACTCGACGTTGTTCACCACGGTCGGCGAGGCGTAGAGCCCGGCGACGGCGGGGAACGGCGGCTTGAGCCGGGGCTGGCCCCGGTAGCCCTCCAGGGAGTCCAGCAGTGCGGTCTCCTCGCCGCAGATGTAGGCTCCCGCCCCGGCGTGGACGACCACGTCGAGGTCGAACCCGGTGCCGAGGATGTCCTTGCCCAGCAGCCCGGCGGCGTAGGCGTCGGCGACGGCCCTGCGCAGGCGGCGGATGACGTGGACGACCTCGCCGCGCACGTAGATGAACGCCTGGCTCGACTTGATCGCGTAGGAGGCGATCGCCACGCCCTCCACGAGGGAGTGCGGGTTGGCGAGCATGAGCGGGATGTCCTTGCAGGTCCCGGGCTCGGACTCGTCGGCGTTGACGACGAGGTAGCGCGGGTTGGGGTTGTCGGCCGGGAGGAATCCCCACTTCATGCCGGTGGGGAACCCGGCGCCGCCGCGCCCGCGCAGCCCGGACTGTTTGACCAGGTCGACGATGGCCTCGGGCTCCATGGCCAGGGCCTGGCGCAGGGCTCGGTAGCCGCCGTCGGCCCGGTAGCCCTCCAGGGTGAAGGAGTCGGGGCGATCCCAGTTGTGGGACAGGATCGGGGTCAGGGTGGTCACTTGCCCTCCTCCTCACTCTTGGCGGGAAGGTTCGCGGGGTCCGGGGCGGTCCAGCCGCGTTCGCGGGCCAGCCTGAGCCCGGCCAGCGAGGGGCCGGCGGCCTGCACGCCCTCGCCGGCGCGGCCGTCGTCGAACCCGGCCAGCACCCGGGAGGCCTGCTTCCAGGTGCACAGGGTCGACGGGCCGCGGGTGGGCGCCACGTCCCTGCCCAGCCGCAGGTCGTCGACGAGCCTCTTGGCCGAGTCGGGGGTCTGGTTGTCGAAGAACTCCCAGTTGACCATCACGACCGGCGCGAAGTCGCAGGCCGCGTTGCACTCGACGTGCTCCAGCGTGACCTTGCCGTCCTCGGTGGTCTCGTTGTTGCCGACGTCCAGGTGCTCCTTGAGGGCGGCGAAGATCTCGTCCCCGCCCATCACGGCGCACAGGGTGTTGGTGCACACCCCCACCTGGTAGTCGCCGCCGGGGCGGCGGCGGTACATGGTGTAGAAGGTGGCGACCGCGTTCACCTCGGCGAGGGTGATGCCGAGCTGGTCGGCGCAGAAGCGCATCCCGGCCCGGCTGACGTGGCCCTCCTCGGACTGCACCAGGTGCAGCAGCGGCAGCAGCGCCGACCGCGGTTTGGGGTAGCGGCCGATGAGCTCCTTGGCGTCCTGCTCCAGGCGCGCGACGATCTCGGCGGGGAACGTGTCGGTCCCCTCCGGGATCGCGGGCGCGCCGTGGTCGTGGTCGTGGTCGTGTCCGCTCACCGGTCCACGCCTCCCATCACCGGGTCGATACTGGCCACGGCCGCGATCACGTCCGCCACCGTGCCGCCCTCGCACATGGCGGCGACGGACTGCAGGTGGGTGAAGGAGGGGTCGCGGAAGTGCACGCGGTAGGGGCGGGTGCCCCCGTCGCTGACCGCGTAGCACCCGAGCTCGCCCTTGGCGCTCTCGACGGCCGCGTAGGCCTGGCCGGCCGGGACCCGGAAGCCCTCGGTGACCAGCTTGAAGTGGTGGATCAGCGCTTCCATCGAGCTGCTCATGATGTGCGCGATGTGGTCGGGCGAGTTGCCCATGCCGTCCGGCCCCAGGGCCAGCTTGGCGGGCCAGCCGATCTTGGCGTCCTGGATCATCACCGGGCCCGGCTCCAGCTTGTCCAGGCACTGCTCGATGATCTTGAGGCTCTCCTCCATCTCGGCGATGCGCACCCGGTAGCGGGCGTAGACGTCGCCGCCGTCGGAGACGGGGATGTCGAACTCGTAGTCCTCGTATCCGCAGTACGGCTTGGCCTTGCGCAGGTCGTAGGCGAGCCCCGAGGCCCGCAGCAGCGGGCCGGTGACGCCCAGGGCCATGCAGCCGGCCAGGTTGAGGAAGGCCACGTCCTGGGTGCGGGCCAGGTAGACCGGGTTCTCGTCGAGGAGCTTGCGCATGATCTTGATGCGCTGCGGCATCTCCTTGAGCAGCTCCCGGACCTTGCCGACCGCGCCGGGCGGCAGGTCCTGGGCGACGCCGCCGGGGCGGACGTAGGCGTGGTTCATCCGCAGGCCGGTGACGAGCTCGAAGATGTCCAGGATCATCTCGCGCTCACGGAACCCGTTGGTCATGACGGTGGTGGCGCCCAGCTCCATGCCGAACGTCGCCATCGCCACGAAGTGCGAGGCCATCCGGTTGAGCTCCATCATCATCACGCGGATGACGTTGGCCCGGTCCGGGATCCGGTCCTCGATGCCCAGCAGCTTCTCGACCGCCAGGCAGTACACCGTCTCGTTGAAGAGCGGTGTCAGGTAGTCCATGCGGGTGACGAACGTGGTGCCCTGCGTCCACGTCCGGAACTCCATGTTCTTCTCGATGCCCGTGTGCAGGTAGCCGATCGCGACCCGGGCCTCGGTACAGGTCTCGCCGTCCAGGGTGAGGATGAGGCGGAGCACGCCGTGCGTGGACGGGTGCTGGGGTCCCATGTTGACGACGAGGCGCTCGGCGCTGGTGGCCTGCGCCTTCTCGATGACGTCGTCCCAGTCGCCGCCGGAGGCGTCGATGTAGTCCTCGGTGACGGTCATGCCGTGCCTCCCTTCCGTGCGGGGTGCGGGGTGGAATGCGGGTGCGAGGTCATGTGTACGACCTCCGCTGGTCGGGCGGGGGCACGGTGGCGCCCCGGTACTCGACGGGGATGCCGCCCAGCGGGTAGTCCTTGCGCTGCGGGTGGCCGTGCCAGTCGTCGGGCATCTGGATGCGGGTGAGCGCCGGGTGGCCGTCGAAGACGATCCCGAAGAAGTCCCAGGCCTCGCGCTCGTGCCAGTCGTTGGTCGGGTAGACCGACACGACCGACGGGATGTGCCGGTCGGTGTCCGGGCAGGTGGTGCTCACCCGGATCTCGCTGTTGTGCGTGATCGACCGCAGCGGGTAGACCGCGTGCAGCTCCCGCCCCTCCTGGTCCGGGTAGTGCACGCCGATCACCCCCAGGCACAGCTCGTAGCGCAGCGCCGGGTCGTCGCGCAGGATGCGGAACATCTCCGGCAGCGCCTCGCGGCGGACGTGGAAGGTGATCTCGCCGTGGGCGACCTCCACCCGCTCCACCACCCCGGCGGCGTCGCCCAGGGCGGCCTCCAGGTCGTCGGCCACCCGGTCGAAGTCGGCGGTGCGCGGGTCGTCCGGGTCGGTGAACGGCCGCTGCGAGGAGACGGGAGCGCTCCCCCGCACCTGGAGCCCCCCGAACCCGGAGGTGTCCCCGGAGGTGGTCGTGCCGAACATGCCGGTGCGCCTGATCGGCGCGGCCAGGCGCTCCTCGCCCAGCCGGTCGGGGAGGCGCGCGGCCTCCTCGTCGCGTTCGCGCTCGTTGTCGGTGCTCATGTCAGTCCTTGCTCACCAGGGGAAGCGACCGGCGGAGCATGCGCTCCTCGATCTCGGTGATCTCCAGTTCGCGGTGGGCGCCGAGCTTGGTGTTCTGCACCTTGTCGTGCAGCTTGAGCACGGCGTCCAGGAGCATCTCGGGCCGGGGCGGGCAGCCCGGCAGGTACATGTCGACCGGGACGATGTGGTCCACGCCCTGGACGATCGCGTAGTTGTTGAACATGCCGCCGCTGGAGGCGCACACGCCCATCGCGATGACCCACTTGGGCTCGGGCATCTGGTCGTAGATCTGGCGCAGGACCGGGGCCATCTTCTGGCTCACCCGGCCGGCGACGATCATCAGGTCGGCCTGGCGCGGGGTGGCGCCGAACTTCTCCATGCCGAACCGGGCCAGGTCGTAGTGGGGGCCGCCGACGGCCATCATCTCGATGGCGCAGCAGGCCAGGCCGAACGTCGCGGGCCACATCGAGCTCTTGCGGGCCAGGCCGACGATCTGTTCGACGGTGGTCAGCATGATGCCGCTGGGCAGTTTCTCTTCGAGTCCCATCAGCTGCGGACCTCCTCCGGGCGGGGCTGCGGGGTGCGGACGCGGGGTGCGGGGGGTCGCGGGGTCAGTCCCATTCCAGGCCTCCGCGGCGCCACTCGTAGGCGTAGGCGATGGACACGTTCACCAGGAAGAGGACGATCGCGATCAGTCCGAACCAGCCGAGGGCGTCGAAGTGCACGGCCCAGGGGATGAGGAAGATGATCTCGATGTCGAAGACGATGAACATCATCGCCGTCAGGTAGTACTTGACGGTGAAACGGCCGCCGCCCGCGGGCTGCGGAGTGGGCTCGATGCCGCACTCGTAGGCCTGCATCTTGGCGCGGTTGTACCTCTTGGGCCCCAGCAGCGCCCCGGCGACCATGGACACCACGACGAACGCGGCTCCGATCCCGCCGAGCACGAAAATCGGTGCGTAGAGCTCCACCGGTCACCCTCCTTCCGGCTGATCGGCGCGGCCGCGGGGCGTCGCGCTTGTGATTGCTTTCACTTGTGCGGGCTCTTCTCTGATCCGTCCCGTCGTCCCCGGTCGCGGCTGCGGGGCCCCGCCCGGAGGGGCGGGTCCGCTTATGCCGCGGGGGCGATCCTGGACAGGCCGTTGATGACCCGGTCCATGGCGTCGCCCTGCGTGGGTTCGGTGAGGTTGGCGAGCATCTTGAGCGCGAACTTCATGAGGGTGCGCTGGCGCAGGCCGTACTTGGTCGCGTACTTCATGAACTCGGGCTGGCCGATCATCTTCACGAAGTAGCGGCCCAGCGTGTAGTAGCCGCCGTAGGTGTCGGCGAGGACCTGCGGGTAGCGCAGCAGGGCGCGCTCGCGGGTCTGCTGGGTGGAGCGGCCGTGCGCCTGCACGATCACGTCGGCGGCGATGTTCCCCGCCTCCATGGCGTAGGCGATGCCCTCGCCGTTGAAGGGGTTGACCATGCCGCCCGCGTCGCCGACGAGCATCAGGCCGCGCGAGTAGTGCGGGACGCGGTTGAAGCCCATGGGCAGGGCGGCGCCGCGGATGGGGGTGGTCTGGTTCTCCTCGGTGAAGCCCCACTCCGGCGGCATGGAGTCGGTCCAGCGCCGCAGCAGCCTGCGGTAGTCGACGTCCTGGAAGGAGGCCGTGGAGTTGAGGATGCCCAGGCCGATGTTGCAGGTGCCGTCGCCGACGCCGAAGATCCAGCCGTAGCCGGGGAGCAGCACGTCCCTGTCGCCGCTCCTGTCCCACAGCTCCAGCCAGGACTCCAGGTAGTCGTCGTCGTGGCGGGGGCTGGTGAAGTAGGTGCGCACGGCCACGCCCATGGGGCGGTCGTCGCGCTTGCGGATGCCCATGGCGACGGAGAGCCGGGAGGAGTTGCCGTCGGCGGCCACGACCAGCGGCGCCCGGAAGGACACGGGTTCGCGGTCGGCGTTCTTGGCGTGGACCCCGACGATGCGGTTGCTGCGCTCGTCCATGAGGGGGCCGGTGACGGTGGTGCGCTCCAGGAGTTTGGCGCCGGCGGTGACGGCGCGGTCGACCAGGATCTGGTCGAAGTCGAAGCGGGTGCGCACCAGGCCGAAACCCGGGTAGGCGGCCAGGTCGGGCCAGGGGAGTTCGAGGCGGGCGCCGGCGCCGACGATGCGCAGGCCGTGGTTCTTGACCCAGCCCTCGTCCTCGAAGGTGACGCCCATGGCGGTGAGCTGCTTGACCGCCCGGGGGGTGAGGCCGTCGCCGCAGACCTTCTCGCGTGGGAAGGCGGTCTTCTCCAGCAGCAGGACGTCGAGTCCTGCCTGCGCCAGGTAGTAGGCGGTGGTGGAGCCGGACGGTCCGGCGCCGACGACGATGACGTCGGCGTCGTACTCGACGCGGTCCCGGCCTCGGCCTCTGAGGGCGGGAGAGGAGGTGGCTGTCTCGCTCACGGGTGTGTCCTCGACTGCTCGCGCGGATGCACCGTGGCGGGCCAGTGCGGGGTTCGACCCGCTCACGGGGGGCTGTCCTGTCGTGTTCTCTCGGCGTTATGGGGCGACGGGGTTACGGTCCTGCCGGTGGCTCTGCGTGCGGGGGCCGTGACCACGTGCTTTGTACGGTTAGGGACTTATGTCATGTCGGACATAGGGCCATGTGTCGCATCCCTCGTGCCCTTGTGAAGCACTTCACAAGCTTCTTTTCGGCAGTCTAGCCCCCTGCGGGCCGGGTTGCGACCCCCGGGGGGTATACGTAGCGAAACATTCTCAATCGCCCCATAGGCACACGAGAGACACCAAAGCCACCACAGGCTGACAGATATGCAGCTCATCGCCCTTTTCATTGCCACACCCGCCACAGAGGGCACAACAAAAACCCGGGGAACACAGAGTTCCCCGGGTTTTGCGAGCTTTGAAGCTATTTAAGAAGTAAGCAGCTCAGTGCGTCGTATGTCGGTTTCTACTTCTCGCGGAAGCCGCGGTGGAGGGCCACGATGCCGCACGACAGGTTCCGCCAGGCCACCCGGGACCAGCCCGCGTCCTGGAGGTGTCGGGCCAGGTCGGCCTGGGCGGGCCAGGCCATGATCGACTCCGAGAGGTAGTTGTAGGACTCTCCCTTGCCCGACACCGCGCCCGCGATCCTGGGCAGCGCGGCCATCAGGTAGGTCGAGTACAGGCGGTCGACGAATTCCACCGGAATGTGACTGAATTCGCAGATCACCACGCGGCCGCCGACCTTGGTGACCCGCAGCAGCTCGCGCAGGGCCCGGTCCACGTCGTTGACGTTGCGCAGGCCGAACGAGATCGTCACCGCGTCGAAGGTCTCGTCGGCGAAGGGCAGGTGCAGCGCGTCGCCCGCGACGAAGGTGACCCCGCCCCTGGACGCGCCGCCGCGGCGGCGGACCCCCGTGGACAGCATGCCCAGCGAGAAGTCGCAGGCGATCACGCGGGCGCCCTTGCGGATGAAGGACTCCGAGGAGGTGCCGGTGCCCGCGGCCAGGTCCAGGACCAGCTCTCCGCTGTGGGCGTCGACGGCGTTCACGGTCGACCGGCGCCAGGCGCGGTCCTGACCGAGGGAGATGACGTCGTTGACGAGGTCGTAACGGTCGGCGATGCCGTCGAACATCGCCGCGACGTCCTGGGGCTTCTTGTCGAGTTCAGCGCGGGCCATGCCCACCAGCCTACGGCCGCCCGGGTGTCACCGTGCCGCGGGGCGGGCCCCCGAGCGCACGGATTTCGTTACTGTATGTGATTTAGGCGCGACTCTTTGCAAGAATCGGTCGTGTCCCTTCCCCGTCGCGCGACCGAGGAGAACACCACGTGAAACCGAAGTTCACCGCCCTGGCGCTGGGCCTGGCCCTGCTGGTCCCCCTCGGGGCCGCGACTCCGGCGGCCGCGGGCACCACCGCGCACCGGTCCGTGGTGAGCGAACGCCCGGTCCAGTGGACGCCGCACGTCCTGGACGGGACGGTCAAGGACATCGTGCGGATCGGGAACACCGTCGTCGTCGCCGGGGAGTTCGGCCGGGTCTCCGACGCCGACGGTGGGCGCACCCACGAGCTGCGCAACGTCTTCGCGTTCGAGCACGGCACCGGGCGGATCATCCGCGACTTCGCCCCGCGCGTGGACGGGACCGTCACCTCCGTCGTCCCCGGGCCCGACGGGACGGTGATCATCGGCGGCACGTTCCGGTCGGTCAACAGCACCCCGGCCCGCGGGCTGGCCCGGATGCGGCTCCACGACGGCTCGCGGGTCGCGGCGTTCACCGCCACCCTGGACGGCGGGTCCGCCTACCGGCTGGCCTCCGACGGGAACCGGCTGTACGTCGGCGGGTCCTTCCCCGGGATCGGCGGGACCTCCCGGCTGGGCATCGCCCGCCTGGACGCGACCACCGGGGCGCTGGACACCGGGTTCGCCCCGCGCATCTCCGAGCAGCGCCGCGGCGGGCTGCGGGTGCAGGAGCTGGCGCTGAGCCCGGACGGGCGGCGGCTGGCGATCAGCGGCACGTTCACCAAGGTGGACGGGCAGGACCGGTACCAGATCGCCGTGCTGGACACCGCGACGGGCAAACCCACCGGGTGGTCGACCAAGGCGTTCGAGCCCCAGTGCGACTACTCGGCCATGCACACCTACATGCGGCAGATGGACTACGCGCCGGACGGCTCCTACTTCGCGCTGGTCACGGCGGGCGGCCCGCAGGTCAAGCCGGGGCTGTGCAAGGCGGTGGTGCGGTTCGAGAACACCGACAGGCCCGACGCCGAGCCCACCTGGGTCAACAAGACCGGCGGCGACTCCCTGTACTCGGTCGAGGTGACCGGCGCCGCGGTGTACGCGGGCGGCCACCAGCGCTGGATGGACAACGAGCAGGGCGCGCTCAACCCGGGCCCGGGCTCGGTCGCCCGCGAGGGCATCGCCGCCGTCGACCCGCGCACCGGCCGCGCCCTGGCCTGGAACCCGGGCCGCTCCCGCGGCCACGGCGTCGAGGCCCTGCTCGCCACCTCCGACGGCCTCTACGTCGGCAGCGACACCGAACGCCTGGCCGGCGAGTACCACGCCCGCCTCGGCATGTTCCCCCTCCCCTGACGCCGGTGGGCCCCGGCCGGAGGCCGGGGCCCACCCTCACACCGCCGTGCGTTTGCCCGGTTTGCGCCCCCGCCGGGCGGTGCCGCCGAGCCCGTTCAGCAACTGCTGCACACGCTGGTGGGACAGGTTGACCACATCGGCCATGGTCCGCTGGGACAGCCCCGCCTCCTGCATGGCCTCCAGTGCCCGGCTCCTGCCGCTCTCGTGCTCCTCGATGACCCGGTGGAAACGCTCTTCGACCTCGATGAAGCTGGAGAGCTCCTCGGTGACGTCCCGGCCGTCGAGCTCGTAGCGCCAGATGATCGTGAAGTCCTCAGGAGAGCTGTCGGTCAGGTCGGCGACGACTTCCGGAACCTCTGCTCGGATCTCGGAGAAGTGAATGTAGTCGATGGCGCCGATAACACCTTTGGGCAGGCCGTCGATGTGAACCGCCCACAGGTCCTCGTCTCTGGTGACGGTCACGGTGTAGTGGGTCATCACTTCTCCATCCACTTCTCGCCGAACAGATGCGCCAGTCCGTCTTCGATGCTCTGAAGCACGGACCAACCAAGGTCTCCAGGGTGATGCGGGAGAACGAACCTACCGACCTGTGCGTCTCCGTCCCACAGGAGATAAATCTGGTGTGATCCCTTCCCCCTGCCCTTGGCCTCCGCCAAGCGCAGTCCACGCTCACGTGCTCGCTTGCGTACGAGGGCGAGCAGCACCCTCGCCCTGATCCTCTTATTCACCATGAGCTTAAGACTAGGGACATAGATCGGCAAGCGCCCAGAAAACTAGAAAACTTCTGGACATGCCCCCTCCCCGACGAGGGCGGGAGGTTCACCCAAGGGTTCTTGGCCAAGATGACTTGGCCAAGAACCCTTGGGCGTTTAGAGTGCCGGGTATGAGTGAAGAGACCCCTCGCGATGTGTTCGAGAACTCCAAGCACCTGGACGCGCGGTCACTGCGCGGGCTGGCGCATCCGCTGCGGATGCACATCATGGACCTGTTGCAGGGGCAGGGCCCCGCGACCGGCAAGACGCTGGCCGAGCGGCTGGACGTGTCCTCGGCGTCGGTGAGCTACCACCTGCGGCAGCTGGAGACGCACGGGTTCATCGAGGAGGACCCGGAGCTGGGCACCTCCCGGGAGCGGTGGTGGAAGGCCAGCCACCGGGGCTTCCGGTTCCCCGAGCACCTGGACACCGAGGAGCCCGAGCTGAGCACCGCCGTGCGGCTGGCGATCGCGACGAGCTGGAGCCGCGACCTGACGGCGGCGATCGGCGCGTGGGCGGCCCAGCCCGAGGGCTGGCGCGAGGCGCAGGTGATGGCCGGGCGCTGGACGCGGCTGACCATGGAGCAGCTGGACGGGCTGCGCCGGGACGTCAAGGAGGTGCTGGACCGGTACGCGCACGAGGAGTCCGCTCCGGGGAGCAGGGCCGTGCACGTCCAGTTCGCCGCCTTCCCCGACCCGGACGAGCGGTGAACCCCGTCGTCGGCCTGCTCCTGGCCGAGACCCTGAGCTACACCGCGACGCGGCTGGCGCTGATCGCCATCCCCTGGTTCGTGCTGGAGACCACCGGCAGCCCCGTGTACATGGGCGTGGTCGCCTTCTTCGAGGTGGGCTCCTACGCCCTGGCCCGACTGCTGGGCGGGCCGCTGCTGGACCGGTGGGGGCAGCGGGTGATGAGCATCCGGGCGGACCTGGTGGGGGCCGTCGCGGTGCTGTGCGTGCCCGTGGCGCACGCGGCCGGGGTGCTGTCCTTCCCGCTGCTGCTGGTGCTGGTGACGGTCATCGGCCTGGCCGCGGGGCCGGGTGAGGCGTCCAAGGTGTCGCTGGCGCCCGCGGTGGCCGCGGCGACCGGGATGCGGATCGAGCGGGTGACCGGCCTGACCGGGACGGTGGACCGGCTGTCGCAGACCGTCGGCCCGCTGGTCGCGGGCGGTGTGGTGGCGGCGGTGGGCACGCTGCCCGCGCTGTACGGGAACGCGGTGCTGCTGGTGCTGTCCGCGCTGGTGCTGGGCGCGGTCCGGGTCGGCGCGCCGGTCGCGGAGGCCGCCGGGGGCGGCTACCTGAACAGCCTGCTCTCGGGGTTCCGGGTGATCTGGTGCGACCCCACGCTGCGCACCCTGGTGCTGGTGGCGGCGGTGACCAACGCGATCGACATGGCCGTGTTCTCGCTGGTCCTGCCGGTGTGGGTGTTCGAGAACGGGATGGGCCCCGAGGTGGTGGGGCTGGTCGGCGGCGCCCTGGGCGCGGCCTCGGTGCTGGGCTCGCTGGTGGCGACGGCCGTCGGGCACCGCCTCCCGCGCCGGCTGACGTTCTTCGTCGGGCTGGCGCTGGCCGGGCCGCCGCACATCGCGGTGCTGGCCCTGGACGGCCCGCTGTGGGTGGTGCTGGCGGTGTTCGCGGCCAGCGGGGTGTTCGGCGGACTGCTCAACCCGATCCTGGGCGCGGTGCTGTTCGAGCGGCTGCCGCCGGAGGCGGTGGGCCGGGGCACGGCGACCATCGGCGCGCTGGTGCGGCTCGCCGCGCCCCTGGGCGGGCCGCTGATGGGAACGACGGTGGCCCTGGTGGGGATCGCGCCGGCGGTACTGGCCGGGGCCGGGATCTACCTGCTGTTCGCGCTGGCGCCGCTGTTCGGGCGGGCCGCGCACGGGCTGGACCGGCCCGAGCCGGTGCCCGAGCCGACGGCCCAGGAGTCCTAGGACTCCTTGGGGGCGGCCGGGGTCTCCTCGGCCGCCTCCGCCTTCTCCGCGGTCGGCTTCTCCCCGGCCGGGGTGTCGGCGGCCTCCTGGAGGTGATCCTCGCGGGCGGCGCCGCCGTCGAGGCGGTCGGTCAGCAGGGAGCCGCGGTTGCGCTCGATCCGGTCGACCACGGTGGCCGACATCCGGTCGCGCAGGGAGGACAGCAGGACGTAGGAGGCCAGGCCGCTGACCAGCCAGGCGAGGATGAGTGCCATCCACGAGCGGGCGCCGAACAGGTACACCACTCCGAACGCCGCCAGGAACAGTCCCACGCGGGCAGCGGTATAGGGCAGCCAGCTACGCATCGAAAAGCCTCACAACAGACGATTACCTGGACTAGATTGGTCGCTACGCCCATCAACGCACGAGATGACCGGTCCGCTTTCGCGGTTTCCGGGGGGTCGACCTCTCGACGAGGCCGATCGCGGCGCGCTCATGTGCTCTCACCTCCAGGTTAAGGGTGGGTGCCCGGGGGTGCGCACCGGGTCGGCGTGTGTCCATCCGCGCGGGTGAGCGGGCTCCTGGCCTGGATTCAGATAGTCATGGGATGTTTCCAATCCCGACAGCAGGGCCCGAACATCACGTTACGGTCACATATCCCGTACTCCTCCCCCCAACACCGCAATTTCTCCGAAAACTAGGGAGGAAACGGACCAACTCATGCACACTAGGGGATCAAACGCCCGCCGCCCCCACAGTCCGAGGCGGGCACGATTGGGGGAATGTGAAGGTGGAACGAGCAAGCGAACGCCTGTTGACCCCCGGGGAAGTGGCCTCACTCTTCCGGGTTGATCCCAAGACCGTCACCCGTTGGGCCGCCTCCGGGCGGATCAGCAGCATCAGAACCCCCGGCGGCCACCGCCGCTTCCGGGAGTCCGAAGTCCGCGCCCTGCTGCTCGGCGAGCCGAGCGAGAGCAGTTCCTGACCCCAGGGGACGCATCCCCGAGAGGCATCCCGAGGTCCCGCACGGACCTCAGGGGAAGGGAGCCGCACCCCCTTTCCGGTTCCGGGACATCGCGCCGATGCGCCGGAGCCGTACCACCGCAACCCGGATCGCCACGCCGGTCTCCGCGGTCCCCTCGCCGCGTACGGCGCGGCGGTGTCACGGCCGTGGGAGTCGGCCCGACCATGGGGAGTGGACAGCGAGAGATAGGCTGGAATCATGGTGTGGCTAGGTGGCCTGATCACGCTCGTGTCGGTCGTTCTCTGGGTGTACGCGTTCTTCGACGCGCTGACCACCCCGGCCCAGGATGCCCGGAACCTTCCGAAGATCCTCTGGCTGGTCGTGATCGCGCTGTTCATGCCCGTGGGCTCGATCCTGTGGCTGTTCCTGGGACGGCCGCGCAAGTCCGCCGCCGTATGGGGCGCCGCGGCCTCCCCGGCTCAGGCCGCCGCCTCGATCGACGACCTCGACCCGTCGGACTTCGCCAAGCCCTCCAACAGTCCGCACCCGCTCGGCCCGGACGACGACCCCGACTTCCTGCGCGGCCTCGATCGCCGGATCGACCCCGACGAGTAGACCGCCCGACATCAGGGCCCGCACGGGTCCCTGCGCCGCAGGGGGCCGCTCCGCATCCCGGAGCGGCCCCCTGCGTCGTTCCGCGTCAGCGCAGCCCCGCGCCCACCTTCCGCTCCAGGCCGCGCAGGGCGTGCACCGGCTGGACCCCGGTGGTGTGCCGCGGGACCCAGGTGACCTCCGAGCCCAGGGCCCGGTCCGGGTAGGCCGTGTTGTGCTCGGCGACCAGGTCGACGCCGGTGATCCGGCCCGCTCCCCCGGTCATGAGCGCGTTCCCGCCCCCGGCCACGTCCGTGCCGCCCCAGTTGTAGAGCAGGGTGTCGGCGGTGTGGCCGTCGCGCAGGTCGAACAGGTTGTTCTCCACGTACAGCTCCGACTCGACCCCCGCGCCCAGGGCGTACTGGTACAGGTCGCCGCTCACCGTGTAGAGGTTGTTGTAGACGTGGACCTGGCCGAACCGCACCCGCGGGGCGCGCTGGCCCAGCCCGTCGAAGTGGTTGTGGTGCCAGGTCACCCGAAGGTACCCGCGGTCGGTGGTGCGGCCGTCGCTGTTGCCCAGCAGCAGGGCCTTGTCCCGGCCGTCGAAGTGGTTCCACGACACGGTCACCAGGTCGGCGGCGCGCACGATGTCGAGCAGGCCGTCGTGCACCTCGTACTTGCGGCCGAAGTACTCGGGCTGCGCTTCGCCGGGGCGTTCGCCGTCGTCGAAGGTGTTGTTTGCGATCCACACGTTCCGGGAGCCGGAGACCTCGACGTGGTCGTACTCGGAGTTCCAGTTGCCGGTCTGTCCGTCGCCGGGGTCCCAGCCGGGGAAGCAGTCGTGGGTGTCGGAGAAGGTCAGGTTGCGCAGGATGACGTTGTGCGCGTCCTGGACGAGCAGGTTCATCCCGGTGAGCTCGCCGCGGTCGGCCACCCCGACGATGGTCGTGTTGGAGCCGACCCGGTAGCGGATGCGCTGGGACTGCGCCGCCCGCGAGGCGACCCGGGCCTCCTCCAGCGGGCCGGACGGGTCCTCCCAGCCCCACACCTCGGGGTCGTAGGTGTCCAGGTACTCCTGGAGCGAGTAGCCGTCGGCCGCGTAGTCCTCGCAGCTCAGCGGTGTTCCGTCGGGGGCGGTGTTGGCGTCGATGAGGCCGTCCACGTACACGATCTTGGGCTGGTCCCCGGCGATGGCCGCCCGGAACGCGGCCGGGGTGGACACGCGGAACACGTTCTCGGCGGTGGCGGCCGCCCCGCCGGTGGTGCCGCCGCCCGCCCAGGCCCAGCCGTCGCCCGCGGGGAGCACCTCCCGGCCGAGGTCGTCCGCCGCCGCGGGCGGGGCCGCCGTCAGCGCCGCGGCCAGCGCGAGGACGAGGGCGGGGGCGAGTTGCCTTCGCATGATCACTCCTGGGGGATGAGACTGCAAACGTTTGCAACAAACTCGTCGAACCTTCGGAAAGAAGCAAGGCTCCTATCCATGGAAAGATGGGAAAACTCGAACCCGGCAGGAGCAACCGTTTGCTCACCCGCACTCCGGGCTCTGGCACAGAGGGTGGCGCCATGCCCGTGACGCTCAAGGACGTGGCCCGGGTCAGCGGGGTCCACGTGTCCACCGTCTCCCGTGCGTTCTCGGCGGCGCACCTGGTCAACGCGCGAACGCGGGCCCGGGTGCTGGCCGCCGCCGACGAGCTGGGCTACCGCCCCAACCGGGCCGCGCGGGCGCTGTCGACCCGCCGCACCGGGAACCTCGGCGTGGTCGTCGCCGACATCGCCAACCCGTTCTTCCCACCGCTGCTCAAGGCCGTGCAGGAGCAGGCGCGGGCGCGGGACCACCACGTCTTCATCGCCGACACCGACGAGCGGGCCGAGGTCGAGGAGGAGGCGGTCCGGTCACTGGCAGGCCAGGTGGACGGGCTGATCCTGGCCTCGCCCCGGATGACCGACCGGCGCGTCCGCGAACTGGCCGCCGAGGTGCCCCTGGTGGTCGTCAACCGCCGGATGCGCGGGCTGCCGTGTGTGCTCATGGACGTCGGCGAGGGGGTCGGCCTGGCCCTGGACCGGCTGGCCGACCTGGGGCACCGCGACATCGCCCTGGTGTCCGGGCCCGCGGCCTCGTGGACGGGGCGGCGGGCGGCGCTGGCCGCCCAGGCCGTCGGCCGCGAACGCGGTGTGCGCGTGCACCGGGTCGGCCCGCACCCGCCGACGGAGGCGGGCGGGGCCGCCGCGTTCGACGCCGTGGCCGGGCTCGGCGCCACCGCGGCCCTGGCCCACAACGACCTGATGGCGCTGGGCCTGCTGGCCGCGGCGCGGGAGCGGGGCGTCCCGGTCCCGGAGCGGCTGAGCGTCGTCGGGGTCGACGACACCCTGGCCGCCCGGCACACCCGGCCCGCCCTGACCACCGTCGCGATGCCGGCGGACGCGGCCGGCCGGGCCGCCGTCGACCTGCTGCTGCGGGGTGCGGACCCGGAGGTCGTCACCCTGGGCACCCGCCTGGTCGAACGCGACTCGACGGGGCCCGCCCGTGCTCAGGCGTAGGAGTGCAGCCCGCTGAACATGTAGTTGACCGCGAAGAAGTTGAACAGGATCGTCGCGAAGCCCAGCACGTTGATCCACGTCGCCTTGGGCCCGCGCCACCCGCCGGTCGCCCGCGCGTGCAGGTAGGCGGCGTAGACGACCCAGGAGATGAACGACCAGACCTCCTTGGGGTCCCAGCCCCAGAAGCGGCCCCAGGCCTCGTCCGCCCAGATCGACCCGGCGATGATGCCGAAGGTCCACAGCGGGAACGCGAACAGGATGAGCCGGTGCGAGATCCGGTCCAGCAGCTCGGGGCTGGGCAGGCGGCCCGCGATGCCCGCGACCTGCTCGCCCGCGGCCCGCTTGACGTCGGTGCGGTGCGAGACCAGGTAGGTGATGCCGGTGACGCCGGAGACCATGAACGCGCCGCCCGCCAGGATGGCCGCGGTGACGTGGATCGGCACCCAGTAGGAGTGCAGCGCCGGGATCAGCGGGCCCGGGTCGACGTAGAGCCACTTGACGCCGATGCCCAGCAGGATCAGCACCGGGACCAGCACGAACGCGCCCAGGAAGCGGGCCTGGTAGCGGAACGAGGCGTACAGCAGCACACCCACCGCGACCAGGCACATCGCCACCACGAACTCGAACATGTTGCCCCAGGGCCAGCGGCCCGCGGCCGCGCCCCGCGTGATGATCTGGGCCAGGCCCATGAGGAAGCCCAGGGCGGTCACGCCCAGGGCGACCTTGCCCACGACGCTCTGGGAGGCCTTGGCCTCGCCCTCGGTGGTGCGGACGTTGACCTCGATGCCGTCGTCGGCGCCGCCGTCGGCCGCACCGGCGCCGACCGGCATCAGCCGTCCCGCCTTGAGTCTGGTCCGCTGCCCGTAGGCGGCCTCGATCGCGAACAGGAACAGGGCCGCGGCGTAGGTCACGATCATGGCGATGACCAGCGTGTCGCTGGCCGACGCCATGGACTCGTTCACTGGCGCGGCGAGAGTGTACGTCACCGGTCACTCCTGGTGTCGGAAGGGTTCTGGGGGTTGTCGTCCGACCCGTTGCGGAGTCGTGCGGCAAGCTCGGTGGTGATCTCGTGGAACTCGGCGTTGTTGCCCGCGACCTCGGTCTTGCCGAGGCCGGCCAGCTCCACGCGGGTCCGGCCGTCCTCGCCGCGGGTGGCGCGCACCCACACCCGGCGCGGGCGGATGAACAGGGTCAGCAGCAGGCCGCCGACGGCGGTGGCCGCGGTGAGCAGCGCGGGCAGCCGGGCACCGTCCCGGTTGGCCTGGAGGCTGACGTACTCCTTGTACCCGGAGAACTCGATGGACCCGGCGCCGTCGGGCAGCTCCCAGACGTCGCCGATCTCCATGACCGGGGATTCGCCGAGGGACTCCATGCCCTCGGTGCGCAGCTGGTACACCGACTGCGGGTCGATCAGGCCCAGGTCGCCCGCGTACCCCTCCAGGGTGACCCGCGGGTTCGTGGCGCCGGGGAAGCTGGAGGTCAGTTCGCCGTCGGGGGTCTCGGCGGCGGTCGGCAGGAAGACGCCGACGAAGCCGAGCTGCGCGGCGTCCTCGTCCCCGGTGTCGGGGACCTTGACCACGCCGTCGGACACGAAGCTCATGGTGTCCCGGTACAGGAACGGCACGGCCTGGTCGAACACCACGTCGCCGTCGCCGTTGCGGACGACGAACTCCGGCGCGTACCCGTGGCCGAGCAGGTAGACCTGCACGCCGGAGACGCTGAGCGGGTGGTTGACCTCCAGCCGGTGCGTCCGCTCGGGGCCGCCGGGCTCCTCGGTGTAGCCGAGCTCGGCGACGTAGGAGGCGGCCTGCCCGCGCAGGTCCCCCTCCTCGATGAAGCCCGCCTCGAAGTCGTCGAGGTGGATCGTGAAGGGCGCGATCGCGTCCATGTCGGTCCAGTGGCCGGGGTAGATCGCGTCGTAGGAGGGCAGGGTGTTGGCGAACCCGTCGCCCTCGACGACGAGCATGTTGCCGCGGTAGCCGAAGAACGACCCGGCGGCCAGTGCCAGCAGCAGGCCGAGCAGGGCCAGGTGGAACAGGACGTTCCCGGCCTCGCGCAGGTAGCCGGTCTCGGCCGAGACGGAGTCGCCGTGGCGGTCCACCCGGTACCGCTTGAGCACGCTCCCCGCCTGCTCCAGCACGGTCTCGGGGTCGGCGTCGGTGGTGAACCTCGCGGCGTAGGGCATCCGGCCCAGGTTGCGCGGGGTGGGCACCGGCCGGGCGCGGACGGCCCGGGCGTGCACCAGGGCGCGCGGGATGACGCAGCCCGCGAGGGACACGAACAGCAGCAGGTAGATGGCCGCGTACCAGGGCGAGGAGAAGACGTCGAAGAGGTGGAACCGGTCCAGCCAGGGGGCCAGGTCGGGGTTCTCCCGGAAGTAGTTGTTGACCTCGTCGACGCTCACCACGTTCTGCGGCAGGATCGAGCCGGGGATGGCCCCGACCGCCAGCAGGAACAGCAGGATCAGCGCGGTCCGCATCGAGGTGAGGACGCGCCAGGCCCAGCGCAGCCAGCCCAGGGGGCCCAGCCCCCTGGGCCCGGCCGCGGCGGCCTCCGCGGTGCCCGCGGTCGTGTCGGTCGTGGTCGTACTCATCAGATCACCGTCTGGAAGTCGGCGGCCCAGCCCTGCATGGCGATGGTCCACTGGGTCCACAGACCGGTCACCATCGCCAGGCCGACCAGGACGAGCATGGCACCGCCGATCACGGTGACCGTGCGGGTGTGGCGCTTGAGCCGCCCGAAGGCGGTGAGCGCGCGGCGGTAGAGCAGCGAGGCGACGATGAACGGCAGGCCCAGGCCCACACAGTAGGCCAGGGAGAGGAGCATTCCGCGCCCGGCGCCGCCCTCGACGAACGCGAGCGTCTGCACGGCCGCCAGGGTGGGGCCGATGCACGGGGTCCAGCCCAGGCCGAAGAGCACCCCGAGCAGGGGCGCGCCGGCCAGCCCCGCCCTGGGCAGGCGGTGGAAGCGGAACTCGCGGGCGAAGCCGGGCAGGACGCCCATGAAGGCCAGGCCCAGGACGACCGTCAGCACGCCCAGGACCCGGGTGATGGGGTCGGTGTAGTCGACCAGGAGGTCGCCGAGCCAGCCGATGAAGCCGCCCACGGCCACGAACACCAGGGTGAACCCGGCGATGAACAGGACGCTGCCGGTGACCATGGTCCAGCGGCGTTCGGCGAGTTCGTCGTCGACCTCGGCGAGGGTGGCGGTGCCGCCGCCGACCGCGGTGCGCCCGCGCACGTCGGCGGCGCTCATCCCGGTCACGTACGAGAGGTAGCCGGGGACCAGGGGGAGCACGCACGGGGACAGGAAGGAGACCAGTCCCGCGGCGAGCGCCAGCGGGACGGCCATGAGGAGGGATCCGGTGAGGACGGTGGTGCCGACGGGGTCCATCAGGCGTCGTCCCCGTCGGGGCTCGGGCCCGGCTCCGGGCTCTCGTCCGGCGCCTCCGCCCCCTCGGACTCCCGTGCCTCGGCCTCCTGCTCGGCCACCCGGGGCCGTTCCTCCGGGTCGCCGAGGCCGTACTCCACGACGATCGGGTTGAGCAGCTCGGTGAGCTGGCCGTAGGTGGTCGGCCCGATGACGCGGGCGGCGATGCGCCCGTCCGGGTCGATGACCAGGGTGCTGGGGATCGCGCGCGGCGGGACCGTGCCGCGGAACGCCTGGGGCACCTCGCCCGGCTGGTCGTACAGGCTCGGGTACTCGACGCCCTTGGTCTGGAGGTAGGTGCGGGCGGCGGTGTCGTCGTCCTTGATGTTGACGCCCAGGAAGTCCACGCCCAGGTCGGCGTACTCGGCGTACACCTCGTCCAGGACGGGCTGCTCGGTGCGGCAGGGCCCGCACCAGCTGGCCCAGACGTTGAGGACGACGATGCCGCCGGCGTAGTCGGCCAGCGCGATCTCGTCGCCGTCCAGGGTGGTGCCGGAGACGTCGGGCGCGTCGACCCGCTCGTCGGCGGGGAAGGCGGTGGCGCTGCCGTCGCCGGAGATGAAGCGGTCGTCCTCACCGCCGGTCTCGATCGCGTTGCCCCCGGCACAGCCGGTCAGGGCGAGGACGGCGACCGCCGCGGCCGCGGCAAGGCGCGTCGGAGCGCGACGGGACCGCGCGCCGGTTCTGGCACTGGGCATCGAGGAGACCTCGCGAACGGGGTGTGAACTGGGCGGACTACGACAACGACAAAGTGTAGTAGACACCCTGGGACCCGTTCCTTCGCCCCGGTGCAAGAGGCGTGCGTCCCTGGTGGACGGGGCCGTCACGAGAGCGGGATCACCCGTGGGGGTTCGGGTGTCCCGCCCTACGCGTTCCGGCGGCCGTCCGGGAGGGGCTCCACACCCCGACCCGGCCCGGCCGTACCGCGATCATCCCGCCTCGACGAAAGCCTCACGGAGGTAGTCGTGGACGGCCCGCTCGGGCACCCGGTAGGAGCGCCCCACGCGGATCGCGGGGAGAACACCCGAGTGCACCATGCGGTACACGGTCATCTTGGACACTCGCATGATCGTGGCGACCTCCGCCACGGTCAGGAACCTGACCTCTTCGAGAGGCGGCTTGCTCCCGTTCATCTTCCGACGCCCTCATTCCCGGACGTGAGTATTGCCTACCAGTTCAGCCCGGCGTGGTGCCGGTCGGAGCGACCCCGGTATGTGCCCCGTCCCAACGCCATGCCGGCGTGTCATGCTGTCACTACTGACACGTCCGTTTTCAGAGTAGAGCGGAGTTCCCGTCTGCGAAAGGTCGTTTGTGGTGTCTTCCGAGCAATACGCGGAAGGCACCCCGTGTGAGGTTTAACGGTGGGTATAAATGGCCGCCACGGCTCAGGAGAGGCCCGCCCGGGCGAGAACGTAATCGCGCAGCGGCGCGTAGTCCTCGGTCAGATAACCATCGTCCAAAGGGACCGTGACCAGTAGTTTTCCCTCGTGTTCCGCAAGAAAGAGGGCGGGGTCGTTGCAGTCGGCGAACCCCAGTGTGGGCACTCCCGCCTCCCCTGCCGCACCCGCGAACCCGTGATCGGCGATGACCAACTGCGGCCATGCCTCCCCGCGGTCGGAGAGGTCCGCGAGGATGGCCCGCATGGCGAACGGGTGGTGGCTGTGCCGGGCCAGGTGCCCGTCGGTGACGATGGCGACGTCGTCCCGCCAGACCACGAAGCGCCGGTTGGGCGGGCGTTCGGTGGTGACCTCGTAGGTGTAGCCGGCGGCGGCGGTGAGGACGGGGCAGCCGCGGGCGGCCAGGGCGTCCTTCCAGACGCGGTAGGTGCCCTGGAGCTTGTCGGGGTGGCCGGTGGCGAACATGACGCGTTCGCGGCGCTCGGCGGCCAGCGCCAGCCGGTCTGCGACGACCTCCAGGGCGTCGACGGTGAGGTCGGGGTCGATGGTGTCGATGCCCCAGACGTACTCCTCGTCGCCGACGACGCCGCACCGCTTGCTCATCAGCGCGAGGACCTCGGAGAAGGTCCAGTCGTGGGAGAAGGTGAGGCCGAACTGGTGGTAGGGGTCCTTCTGGACCAGGCGCCGATAGTGCCGAAGGTTGTTCTGGCGCGAGGTGTCGACGTGTCCGGCGATTCCCGTCCGCACCAGATGGGAGATGAGTTCAGCACGTGTCGGCGGCGTCACCAGGTGTTCCCCTTCCTCGTCGGGGCGAACACGTGACGCGCCGTACGGCCACCACGGCGCCTGCTCACGTTCGCCCGGTATTCAACCTCTTCCTACCCGCTGGACGCGCGCCACGCCCCGTCCGCGGGAATTCACCCCCGCACTCACCGGGCGACATCGCTCACCCGGAAACGATACCGGGATCACGGACATCGGGTTAGAAAATAGAAGAGATCGGAACGAAAGGGTGTCTTCGTGAGAAGCCGCCCGAACGTGTCGTGATCACAGACTCGGGTCGATACCGTGGCTCGGGAACACCGCGGTCCGGGTGGCGTGAATGGCGCGGTCCACCGGATTTCCGGGGTCGTATCCGTCCTCGAACGGCGAGAACACCACGTCACGGCCGTCGGTCATGTACAGCGGGGCCAGCTCGCCGGTGCGTTCCCGGACGAAGTCGCGCCAGGCCTGCGGGGTCTCGGAGTCGGGGTCGACCGGGCGGCCCGCCGCCTCGGCGAGCAGGTGCGTCCAGGCCCGGGGCACCACGTGCACCAGCCCGTACCCGCCGCCGCCGAACAGCACCCAGCGGCCGCCCGCGGTGCGCTGGGCCAGCTTGTGCAGCTCCGCGTAGGCGCGCCGCTGGCCGTCCACGCTGAGCGTGAGGTTGGCGAGCGGGTCCAGGGCGTGGGTGTCGCAGCCCTGCTGGGTCACCAGGATCTCCGGCTGGAACTCGTGCAGCAGCGGCGGGACCACCGCGTCGAAGGCGCGGTGCCAGCCGCTGTCGCCGGTCCCGGCGGGCAGGGCGACGTTGACCGAGTACCCCTCGGCGTCGGGGCCGCCGGTCTCCCCCGCCTGGCCGGTGCCCGGGAACAGGGTGACCGGCGACTCGTGGAGGCTGATGGTGAGCACCCGGGGGTCGTTGTAGAAGGCGCGCTGGACGCCGTCCCCGTGGTGGACGTCGATGTCGACGTAGGCGACGCGCTTGGCGCCCTGTTCCAGCAGCCAGGCGATGGCCAGCGCCGCGTCGTTGTAGACGCAGAAACCCCAGGCGTTGGCGCGCATGGCGTGGTGCAGGCCGCCCGCGATGTTGGCGGCGTGCACGGACTCGCCGGTCCACACCGCCCTGGCCGCGGCGACGGAGGCGCCGGAGATGAGCGCCGCCGCGTCGTGCATGTCCTTGAACACGGGGTTGTCGGCGGTGCCGAGCATGTGGGCGTCGTCCGGTTCCAAAGTCCGCCCGGCCCGCTTGACCGCCTCGATGTACGCGCGGTCGTGCACCAGTTCCAGGAGGTCGTCGGAGGCGGGTTCCACGTCCAGGAGCGAGACGCCGGGGGCGTTCAGGACTCCCAGTTCACGGGCGAGCGCCATGGTCAGCTCGACCCGGATCGGTGCCATCGGATGCTGCGGGCCGAAGTCGTAGGCCGTCAGCCCGTCGTCCCATGCCACCCGGAGCGAGCAGGACGTGCGCCCTCCCATGTCGGTGACCCCCGTTTCAGGTGTGCGTGTTCCGAACCACACAGTACGCAAGGGCGGGCAGTGGTCAGAACCCCGGGGGGTGCGGGAACGGCGCGGG
>NZ_JBJJBV010000309.1:0-7317 GCF_045446735.1 Nocardiopsis protaetiae | reverse complement strand
GGCGTGGGCCCGGTGTCGGCGGCGCCGTTCGGCTCGGCCGGCATCCTGCCGATCTCCTGGGCGTACGTGCGGATGATGGGCGGCGAGGGGCTGCGCACCGCCACCGAGGTGGCCGTGCTGTCGGCGAACTACGTGGCCAAGCGCCTGGAGCCGTACTACCCGGTGCTCTACACCGGCGCCGACGGCCTGGTCGCGCACGAGTGCATCATCGACATCCGCCCCCTCCAGAAGGCGAGCGGCATCAGCAACGAGGACGTGGCCAAGCGGTTGATGGACTACGGCTTCCACGCCCCGACGATGTCGTTCCCGGTGGCCGGGACGCTCATGGTGGAGCCGACCGAGAGCGAGGACCTGGCGGAGCTGGAGCGGTTCATCGAGGCGATGATCGCGATCCGCGCCGAGATCGACAAGGTCGCGGCGGGGGAGTGGGACGCCGAGGACAACCCGCTCAAGAACGCCCCGCACACCGCGGAGGAGGTGACCTCCGACGCGTGGGCCCACGGGTACACGCGCGCGGACGCCGCCTACCCGGTGCCGTCGCTGCGCCGGGACAAGTACTGGCCGCCGGTGGGCCGTATCGACCAGGCCTACGGTGACCGGAACCTGGTGTGCTCCTGCCCGCCGCCGGAGGCCTTCGAGCTGTAGGGAGGGCGGCCCGGCAGGGCCGTGGAGGGGCTCCGTCCGCATCCGGACGGAGCCCCTTATTCGGACATTTAGGAAATCTACGACATAAAGGTGGTGCTCTTGCGTTCCCCTGGGACACATGTGCCCCGAGGGACGACACCGGCCCCCACAGCCCTCTCCCGCCGCCGTCGCGCGCGTTAGAGTTGCCGCGACACCCGCGTGTCCCACCGCGCGGACCCCCACCGGAAAGCGCCAGCATGACCACGACGTCCGGATCCTCCGCACGCCCCGGCGGCTCCGCCGATCCGCGACCGCGGGCCGTCGACCCCCGGGACGCCCCGGCCGGGCCCGCGCCGTCGGCGGCGGAGGCGGCCGGACTGTGCGACCAGGCCCGCGACCTGGCCGCCAACGGCCACCTCGACCGCGCCGCCGAGCTCTACCGCGGCGCCGTCGCCGCCGACCCGCCCCCGCCCGTGCTGGCCCGCGCCCTGCTGGGCCTGGCCGTGGTCGAGGACGGCCGCGGCGACACCGCCGCCGCCCGCGAGGCCGCCCGCCGGGCCCTGGAGACCGGCGACGCCCGGCACGCGCCCCGGGCCGCCCACCACCTGGCGCTGTCCCTGGAGCAGGACGGCGAGGGCGCCGAGGCCGAGCGGACCTGGCGCCGCCTGCTGGACCTGGGCGGGCCCGGGCACCGGGCCGTCGCCCACTACGGGCTGGCCCGCGCCGCCGAGGAGCGCGGCGACACCGGGGCCGCCGAGGACCACTGGGAGGCGGCGCTGGCCCCGCTCCCCGACCGCGCCGAGCGGCTGCACGCCGACACCGTGGTGGAGGCCGCACGCGACCTGGCCGGGCGGCTGCTGGGCCGGGGCGCCCCGGGCGCCGCCCTGAGCGCCGCCGACCGGGGGCTGGCGGTGGCCGAGGACCCGGAGCTGCGCCTGCTGCGCGCCGCCGCCCACCTGGAGCACGCCATCGCCGACCTGGACACGGCCGTCGAGCCGCCCCGGGAGGGGGAGGACCCGGCCGCCCCGCGGACCGCCGGGGCGGCGGTGGAGCTGCTGGCCGGGCTGCTGGCCCTGCGCGGGGACGCCGACGGGGCCGCCGCGGTGTGGCGCGGGGGCCTGCGCGACCACGGCGAGGACACCGCGGAGGAAGTCGGCGCCCGGCTGCGGCGCGGCTTCGCGAGCGCGGGCGAGGAGGGCGGGGCGCCCTGGTGGGAGCCCTACCTGACGGAGGCGGTGGCCACGGCGAGCGCTCCGGCGCTGGCGGCGGAGCTGTTCGCGGTGCTGACCCGGATGCACGCCCTGGCGGCGCTGCCCGCGCTGGAGGGGGAGGCGAACGCGGCGCGGCTGCGGGAGGTGCTGGTGCAGGCGGTGCGCACCCCCGACGAGCTGGTGTGGGGGCCGGGCCTGCACGCCGACCTGCGGCGCCGGCTGGCGGAGGCGACGGGTGACGGCGATCTGCTGCCGGAGGACTGGCCCGAGCGGCTGTGAGCCGGTGGGTCCGGGGCCGCCGGGGGGCGGCGCATACCGCCGCCCGGGGCGTCGGCTCCCGGGCGGGGGTCGTCCGGTCCGTCAAGGGGACCGGTGGGGACGGTGGTGTCCGGCGTCAGGCGGCCAGGACGCGGGGGCGGTGCGGGGCGACGACGGCGCCGTCGGGCAGCAGCTCACCGGTGTCGTCGAAAAGGACGACGCCGTTGCAGAGCAGGCTCCAGCCTTGCTCCGGATGGCTGGAGACGACGCGCGCGGCCTCGCGGTCGGTGTCCTCGAAGGACGGGCAGGGAGGCTGGTGGCTGCACATGGGATCGGCCTTTCGCTAGGGGCTCGTCGTTGAGCTGACGCCAAGGATAGTGGCTCACATCACATGCTTGTCGCGTTTCGGGGCGAAAACACGGCGTCGGTGTCGTCGACCGCTCTCACACCGTGAGATACCCGCGGGCGGCCTGTGGTTCGCATCACCTACGGCCGGATCGTGCCAGGATTCGGCACCCGGTACCCGTGTCCACCGCGTTCAGTACCCGCCCCGGGTCCGGCGCGCCGCCGGGCGGCTGCGCATCCCCGCCCCGGCCAGGCCGCCGCGCTGGAACGCCCGCACCAGCTCCCCGCCCAGGTTCACCCCGGCGCCCAGCGCCAGGCCCACCGTGACCGCCTCCACCAGCGAGAGCAGCCCCGCCACCGCGGTGCCCTGGGTGAACTCGATCAGCCCCCGGTACAGCAGGCTCCCGGGCAGCAGCGGCGCGATCGACGGCACCAGGTAGGGCAGCACCGGCCGGCGGGTGCGCCGGGCCAGCCAGTGGCCCACCACCCCCACGGCCACCGCGCCCACGACGGTGCCCACCACCGGCGGGACCTCGAACACCGACCGCATGCCCGCGTAGATCACCCAGATCATCACGCCCAGCAGGCCGATGGTCACCAGCATCCGGGGCGGCACCGCCAGCGACACCGCGAACGCGATCGCGATCCCGGCCGCGCCCAGCAGCACCCACGGGTCCATGGAGGTGCCCGCCGAGGGCAGGTTGTCCAGGTCGATGGACACGCCCAGGCGCACCGCCGTGTACGCGACCGCGCCCACCCCGGACACGATCGCGCCCAGGATGAAGAACGTCTCCAGCAGCCGGGCCGCCGCCGACACGTAGCTGCCGCTGATCCCGTCCTGGAGGCTGGCCACCAGCGGGCGCCCGGGCAGCAGCGCCATGATGTTGCCGGTGATGATCGCGCCCGCCTGGAGCCCCAGCTCCATCTCGTGGCTCACCCACAGCAGCCCCACGCCGATGGTCGCGGCGACCATGGCCGCCGCCGTCATCTGGTAGAACTCGGCGACCCCGCGCCGGGCGAGGAACACCGACGTGCGGTCGCCCAGCACCGCGGCCAGGAACGCCACGGTCGCCACGATGAGGCCGCCGCCCATCATCACACTGGCGCTGGAGGCGATCAGCCCGAACCCGACCACGATCACCCAGTCGGGGTAGGGCATGCGGGCCCGCCGGATGCGCTCCAGCTTGGCGGCGGCGTCCTCCAGCTCCAGCAGGCCCAGGGCGGCCTGCTGCACCAGGGTGTGCAGCTCGTTGACCCGGAAGTAGTCCAGGGCGCGGCGGCGCACCACCCGTTCGCCGGTGATGGGCGGCTGGTCGCCGCCCGGGTGGGTGGACAGGGTGATGGTGGTGAAGGTGACCGACACCTCCGAGCGGGGCAGGTTGAAGGCCACCGAGAGGCTGAGCATCGCCTCGCTGACCGCCTCGGTGCCCTCCCCGCTGGCGAGCATCAGCTCGCCGACCCGCAGTACGAGGTCGATGGCGCGGGCGTCGGGGAGCGGGCGATCGTCCTCGTCCTCGTCGGGGGTGAGGTCCCGCTCGTGCCGGGCGCGCCAGTCGCGCATCCGGCTGAGCATGCGGTCCTCCCCCGACGGCGGGCGCTCCCGCTTGTCCCCCATGTTCGTCCTCCCCTCCCCGCCGCGTCCCGGCGGCGGTCGACCCGGTGTTCACGACCCCCTCAGGGGACGCGGCCCCATCGGTGCGGGTTCGCCCGCCCGGGGGCCGGGGCCCGGTGAGTTCGATCACCGGATCATCCTTCCAAACCGGGCGGTTCGGTGCGGGGGAACGCGCCGGGGCCCGGGGGGAGGTTCGGGGGCGCGGGGGAGGGGGAGGGGGCGGGGGAACGCGGGGTTCAGCCGTCCCGGTCGCCGGGGCGGACCAGGCCGCTCTCGTAGGCGTGGACCACGGCCTGGACGCGGTCGCGCAGGCCGAGTTTGGTGAGGATGCGGCCCACGTGCGATTTGACGGTGGTCTCGCCCAGGACCAGGTGGGCGGCGATCTCGGCGTTGGACCAGCCGCGCGCGACCAGGCGCAGGACCTCGCGCTCGCGTTCGGTGAGGGGGTCGGGGGCGGTGTCCGCGGCGTCGGCGGGGGCGGGCAGCAGCGGGGCGAACCGGGTGAGCAGCCGCTCCAGGACCTGGGGGGTGACCACGGCGCCGCCGGAGGCGACGGTCTCCACCGCGGCGACCAGCTCCTCGGGCGGGGAGTCCTTGAGCAGGAACCCGTGGGCGCCCGCGCGCAGGGTGCCCACCGCGTACTCGTCGAGGTCGAAGGTGGTGAGCACCAGGACCCGGACGGCCTGGTCCAGGGAGCGCGAGCGTTCGACGATGCGGCGGGTGGCCTCGACGCTGTCCATGCCGGGCATGCGCACGTCCATGAGGACGACGTCGGGCAGCAGGCGGCGGGCGGCCTCCACGGCCTCGCGACCGTCGGAGGCCTCGCCGACCACGGACAGGTGCGGGGCGGCCTCCAGGATCATCCGGAAGCCGGCGCGGACGAGGGGCTGGTCGTCGACCAGCAGCACTGAGACGGGCACAGGCCGATTGTGCCGTATCGGCGGCGGCCCCCGGGGTACGGCGGGGCCGCGCGCTCAGGCGCCGGGGGGAAGCGCGGCGGGCAGCGGCGGCGGGGTGCCGCCGAAGGCCGGGCAGATGGCCTGGTGCTCGCACCAGTCGCACAGCCTGCTCTTCTTGGGCTCCCAGACCCCGGCGCGGCCGGCCGCCTCGATCCGCGCCCAGATGTCGGAGATCTCGGCCTCGGCGGCGCGCAGCTCGTCCTCGGTGGGGTCGTACCAGCGGATGGCGCCGTCGCCGCCCAGGTAGACCAGTTGCAGGCGGGTGGGGACCACGCCCAGGTCGCGCCAGATCATCACCGCGTAGAAGAAGATCTGGAACTTGGCCTTGTCCTCGAAGCGCGGGGAGGGGGACTTGCCGGTCTTGTAGTCGACGATGCGGATGCGCCCGTCGGGGGCGACGTCGAGGCGGTCGACGTAGCCGCGCAGTTTCAGGCCGGTGGGCAGCTCCACGGAGATGCGCATCTCGCGCTCGCGCGGCTCCAGCGAGGTGGGGTTCTCCAGGTCGAAGTAGCGGCGGACCAGGTCGCGGGCGGACTCCAGCCAGGCGTCGCGGGCGGCGTCGTCGGCGAACAGCTCCTCCACCTCGGGGCGCTTGTCCTTGAGCTTGGTCCACTGGGGGTCGACCAGGCCGACGGCGGTGCGGGGGGTGCGGGTCTCGGCGGGCAGCTCGTAGAGGCGTTCCAGGCAGGCGTGGACCAGGGTGCCGCGCAGGGCCGCCGCGCTCGGGGCCTCCGGGAGCCGGTCGATGGTGCGGAACCGGAACAGCAGCGGGCACTGGAGGAAGTCCGAGGCCCGGGAGGGCGACAGTGCGGACGGCAGGAGCGCGGTGGTCATACCTGTGAGCCTATGAGAAGGGCGTGACAGACGACACCTGTTCGCCGAGGCCCTGTGGACGCGGGCCTGCGGGCGCGGCCGGGCCCGGGCCGGGCGCGCGGCCCCCGGGGTGCCGGGTGCGGAGGGGACCCGTAATCTGGGGGGCGTGACCACCGGCAACGATCGCCCCGCGCCCCGTGACCGCTCCAGCGGACTGCTCCTGGGCCGACCCTTCGGGGTCCCCGTGTACGTGACCGCGTCGTGGTGGGTGGTGGCGGTCCTCATCACCCTGGTCTACGGCGGGATCGTGCAGGAGCGGCTGGCGCTGACGCCGGTGTTCTCCTACGCGATGGCGTTCGTGTTCGCGCTGCTGCTGTACGCGTCGGTGCTGGTGCACGAGCTGGCGCACTCGGTGGTGGCGCGCCGGTACGGGCTGCCGGTGCGGCGGATCGTGCTGTACGTGCTGGGCGGGGTCTCCGAGATCGAGAAGGAGGCGCCCACGCCGGGGCGGGAGTTCTGGATCGCCTTCGCGGGGCCGCTGTTCTCGCTGCTGATCGCGGCCGGGGCGTTCGGGCTGTTCCTGCTGGCGGACCCGTTCACGGTGGTGGGCGAGCTGCTGTTCCAGCTGTGGGTGGCCAACCTGCTGGTGGGCGTGTTCAACCTGCTGCCGGGGCTGCCGCTGGACGGCGGTCGGCTGGTGCGGGCCGCGGTGTGGAAGCTGACCGGGCGGCCGCTGGCGGGCAGCGTGGCGGCGGCCTGGGGCGGCCGGGTGCTGGCCCTGGTCGTGGTGGCGGTGCCGCTGCTGCTGGGCTGGGTGAACGGCGCCCTCAACCCGTGGGGCACGGTGTGGGGGCTGGTGCTGGGCGGGTTCATGTGGATGGGCGCCACCGACTCGCTGCGGGCCGCGCGGGTGCGTTCGCGGGTGCCGGGGCTGCGGGTCCGCGAGCTGGCGCAGCCGGCGGTGGCGGTCCCGGCCGACACCCCGCTGGCCGAGGCCGAGCGGCGGGCCGCGGTGATCGGGGCGACGGCGCTGGTGGTGACCGACTCCGAGGGCACGCCGACGGCGGTGGTGCACCCGGGGATGGCCGCGGAGGTCACCGAGGGGCGCCGGGCGTGGGTGCCGGTGGTGGAGGTGGCGCGGGCGCTGACCGACCACTCGGTGCTGCCGCTGGACCTGGAGGGCGAGGAGATGCTGGAGCGGCTGACCTCGCACCCGCTGCCGGAGTACCTGGTGGTGGACGCCGACGGCGCGGTGCACGGGGTGCTGCGCGCCGCCGACGTCAACGCGGCCATGTCCGGCCGGGAGTAGCTGTGCCTCTTCTGGCCTCCGCTTCGCTTTGGCCTGTTCGGGCGCCCTAGGGCCTGTTCTGGGTTTTGATCACGGTTCGGGCACTCGCCCCCCGGGCGAGGGCCCGAACCGGTAAACCAGACCCATGGCACGCGGCGACCTCACCGACGACGAATGGGACCTGATCGGACCGCACCTGCCCCTGGG
>NZ_JBJJBV010000308.1:0-7392 GCF_045446735.1 Nocardiopsis protaetiae | reverse complement strand
CGCCGGCCGCGGCGGCGCCCTCGAACTCGTCCGCGGCATCGTGGACGAGGAGGTCGCCGAGTTCCGCACCGTCCGCCGGGCCGCCCAGGTCGCCCCCACCGTCGTCGCCCTGCGCGCCCAGGCCCGCGACGTGGTGGAGGCCGAGCTGGACCGCCTGCACGGCCGGCTGCCCGAGGACCTGGACGACCGCACCCGCCAGGAGATCACCCGCGCGATGCGCCGCGTCGCCGACAAGCTCCTGCACAGACCCACGGTGCGCGTCAAGGAGCTGGCCGCCGCCCCGGACGGGGAGTCCTACGAGGCGGCCCTGCGCGAACTGTTCGACCTCGACACCACGACCACGGCGGCCCGCACCGCCCAGGAGAAGGCATGACCGGCACCACGGGGCCCGCCAGGCTCGCCACCCGTCGCAGCAACATGGCCACCAGCCAGTCCCAGCTGGTCGCCGACGCCATCACCGAGCGGACGGGGCAGGCCATCGAGCTGGTGCTCATCACCAGCTTCGGCGACGTCACCAAGGCCCACCTGACCCAGCTCGGCGGCACCGGCGTGTTCGTCAACGCGCTGCGCGACGAGCTGACGGCCGACACCGTGGACTTCGCCGTCCACTCCCTCAAGGACCTGCCCACCACGCCCGCCGACGGCCTGGTCCTGGCCGCCATCCCCGAACGCGACGACCCCCGCGACGCCCTGTGCGCCCGCGACGGCCTCAAGTTCGCCGACCTGCCCGCCGGCTCCAGGATCGGCACCGGCTCCCCGCGCCGCGTCGCCCAGCTCGCCGCCCTGCGCCCCGACCTGGTGTACGTGCCGATCCGCGGCAACGCCGAGACCCGCCTGGGCAAGGTCGCCTCCGGCGAGCTCGACGCCGTCGTCCTGGCCTACGCCGGACTGGTCCGGGTGGGCCGCATGGCCGACGTCACCGACGTCTTCGACCCCGAGCAGGTGCTGCCCGCCCCCGGCCAGGGCGCCCTGGCCGTGGAGTGCCGCGCCGACCGCGCCGAGGCCGACCTCGCCTACCTGTCCGCAGTCGACCACCCGGCCACCCGGCTGGCGGTCGTCGCCGAGCGCACCGTCCTGGCCGAACTCGAAGCGGGCTGCGCGGCGCCGGTGGGCGCCCACGCCCTCTACGACGCCGACCGCGGCGAACTGCGCCTGCGCGCCGCCGTGGTGGCCACCGACGGCTCGGAGTCGGTGCGCGGCGAGCGCGCCGCCTCCGGCGTCACCGACGTGGACGGCGCCGCCGCCCTGGGCCGCGAGCTGGCCCGCACGATGATCGCGGAGGGCGCCGACCGCATCGTCGCCGCCGCCTTCGCCGAGAGGGACACCCCGCCGGAGCCCTGAGCCAGAGCCCACCGGCGGGCAGGTCAGGACCCGCCGGTCCCGCCCGCGTCCCGGCGACCGCGCCCCGGGAGGCGGAAACACAGAGGAGTCACGTGAACGCCAACGCCAGTCCCTCTTCTTCGCCGGAGGAGCAGCGTGCAGCCGTGCGGCCCGGGCACGTCGCCCTGGTCGGTGCCGGCCCGGGCGGGGCCGAGCTGCTGACCCTGCGCGGCGCCGAGCTGCTGCGCGACGCCGACGTGGTCATCACGCTGCGCGAGCCCGCCGGCGAGGACCTGGCGGGCTTTCGCGAGGAACTCCTCACCCACTGCCGCGAGGACGTCACCACCGCCCGCGCCGAGGACATCGGCGACGTCAACGCCTTCGCCCTGGCCCGCGCCCGCGAGGGCCTGCGGGTGGTGCGGCTCTTCTCCGGCGACCCGTTCTTCGGCTGCCGCGGCGCCGACCTCGTCCAGGCCTGCCGGGAGGCGGGCGTCGATGCGGAGGTCGTCCCCGGCGTCTCCTCCATCACCGCCGTCCCGACCTTCGCGGGCATCCCGCTGATGGGCCACGGCGTCCCCGAGGTGCGCATCCTCAACGCCCGCGCCCGCGGCGCCGAGGTGGACTGGCACGAGGCCGCCGCGAGCGACGCGCCCCTGCTGGTCCTGGGCGGCGACGCCCCGCCCGAGGAGCCCGCCGAGTTCCAGGGCCCCGGGTTCGACGTCCTGTGCAAGACCCTCATCGCCGGGGGGCGGCCCGCCTCCACGCCCGTCGCCGTCGTCCGCGCCGGGGGCACCACCCGCCAGACCACCGTGGCCTCCACCCTGGGCCGCCTGGTCGCCGAGCTCAAGGCCAAGGACGCCAAGGGCCACCACCTCACCGCCCCCGCGATGATGATCGTCGGCGCCCCGGCCGCCCGCCACAGCGAACTGTCCTGGTACGAGGGCCGCCCGCTGTTCGGCTGGCGGGTGCTGGTGCCCCGCACCAAGGAGCAGGCCGCCGCCCTCTCGGAGCAGCTGCGCGACCACGGCGCGGTGCCCGAGGAGGTGCCCACCATCTCGGTGGAGCCGCCGCGCACCCCGCAGCAGATGGAGCGCGCCGTCCGCGGCCTGGTCACCGGCCGCTACCAGTGGGTGGCGTTCACCTCCGTCAACGCGGTCAGGGCGATCCGCGAGCGGCTGGAGTCCTACGGCCTGGACGCGCGCGCGTTCGCCGGGGTCAAGGTCGCCGTCGTCGGCGAGGCCACCGCCCGCGCCGTCCGAGAGTTCGGCATCCAGCCCGACCTCGCCCCGCCCGAGGACGCCCAGTCCAGCGCCGGGCTGGTGTCGGTGTGGCCGCCCTACGACGCCGAGATCGACCCCATCGAGCGGGTGCTGCTGCCGCGCGCCGACATCGCCACCGAGACCCTGGCCGCCGGGCTCACCGACCTGGGCTGGGAGATCGACGACGTCACCGCCTACCGGACCGTCCGGGCGGCACCGCCGCCCGCCCCCGTCCGAGAGGCGATCAAGGGCGGCGGTTTCGACGCGGTACTCTTCACATCCTCCTCCACAGTGCGCAACCTGGTGGGGATCGCGGGCAAGCCGCACAACACCACCGTTATTGCCGTGATCGGCCCCGAGACCGAGAAGACCGCCATCGAGTTCGGCCTGCGCGTCGATGTCGTGGCACCCAAAGCCTCCGTTTCGGCCCTCGTGGACGCGCTTTCGGAGTACGGTGCCGCCAAGCGCACCGAGGCGATCGAGGCGGGCAAGCCCGTCCTCAAGCCGAGCCAGAAGCGCCGCGGCCGCCGCCGCAAGCTCTGAGCCGACGCTCCCACCAGCAGCAGCCAGCAGGAACCCGCCTTCTTCAGGAGTACCCATGGACACCACCGGTCGCGAAGCGGCCTACCCCGCCGCCCGGCCGCGCCGCCTGCGCCGGGGCCCGGCGCTGCGCCGCCTGGTCGCCGAGACCCGGGTGCTGCCGGAGAACCTAATCCTGCCGATGTTCGTCAAGGAGGGGATCGACGCCCCGGTCGCCATCTCCTCCATGCCGGGCCAGTTCCAGCACACCCGCGACAGCCTGCGCCGGGCCGCCCACGAGGCGGCCGAGGCCGGGGTCGGCGGCGTGATGCTGTTCGGCATCCCCGCGCACAAGGACGAACGCGGCTCCGGCGCCGACGACCCGCACGGGATCGTCCAGGAGGCGCTGCGCGACCTCGCCAAGGAGGTCGGCGACTCCCTGGTGGTCATGGCCGACCTGTGCCTGTGCGAGTACACCTCGCACGGCCACTGCGGCCCGCTGGAGACCGACGGCCACGTCGACAACGACCTCACCCTGGAGCGGTACGCGTCCATCGCCGCCGCCCAGGCCGAGGCGGGCGCCGCCGTGGTGGCCCCCAGCGGCATGATGGACGGCCAGGTCGCGGCGATCCGCGCCGGGCTGGACCGGGCCGGGTTCGCGCGGGTGCCGATCCTGGCCTACGCCGCCAAGTACGCGTCCTCGTTCTACGGCCCCTTCCGGGAGGCCGCCGAGGGCGCGCCGCAGTTCGGGGACCGGTCCGGCTACCAGCAGGACCCGGCCAACGCCCGGGAGGCGCTGCGCGAGGTGGCCCTGGACGTCGCCGAGGGCGCGGACATGGTGATGGTCAAACCCGGCCTGGCCTACCTGGACATCGTCGCCAAGGTCGCCGAGGCGTCGCCGGTACCCGTGTCGGCCTACCAGGTCAGCGGCGAATACGCGATGATCGAGGCGGCGGCGGAGCGCGGGTGGATCGACCGCGAGCGGGCGATCCTGGAGACCCTCACCTCCTATCGGCGGGCGGGGGCCGAGCAGGTCCTCACGTACTGGGCCACCGAAGCGGCGCGTCTGCTCCGGTAGCGCGACCGGATCGCCCACCCCGGTCGCGGTCGCCGGGTGCGGGTCCGGCAGTGCAGGACCGCACCTGGAACATCGAGAACACCGGGGAGGGCTCCATGGCCGATGTGTTGTACCGACGGAAGCGGCGTCCGGCGATGGACGGCATGGTCGACGCCGCGCTGGGTTACGCGGCGCTGGGCTGGCCCGTGGTGCGGGGCGCCGCACCGGGCGAGGACCGGGCCTGTAACTGCGAACGGCTGGGCTGTCCGGATCCGGCGGCCCATCCGGCGACCATGGCCTGGGGGGTGGAGGCCAGCACCGACACCGACACGATCCGCCGGTGGTGGGCGGCCGACCCCGAGGCCAACGTGATCCTGCCGACGGGGCGGGTGTTCGACGTCTTCGACGTGCCGCGCGAGGCCGGCGTGATGGCGCTGGCGCGGATGGGCCGGGCGGGTGTGCCCGCGGGCCCGGTGGCGGCGCTGGGGTCGCGGTACCTGTTCTTCGTGGCGACCCGGTCGCCCGTGGACGAGGACGAGTGGTGGTCCTGCCACCTGGACTGCGTCCCGGAGGCGATCGAGGAGATGCCGGGCCTGCGCTGGCACTGCCGGGACAGCTTCGTCCTGGGCGCCCCGTCCCGGCTGCCCGGCGGGGACCGGGTGACGTGGATCCGCACCCCGCGCGACGCGGGCGGTTCGGTGGTGCTGCCGGACCCGATCGCGGTGCTGGGCATCCTGGCGGACGCCAGCGAGGAGTTCGGCGACGCCAGCCGCTGAGGGCCGATCGCTGAGGACTGGTCGCCAGGGGTCGGTGCCCGCCCTCGGGTGCCGCCGCGAGGGGCGAGCGGTTCCGGGGGACCGGGGTTCGAGGAGCCGGGTTTCAAAAAGATTGCGGATGTGGGGAGTGGCGCGCTCCCGACTCCGGACGGCCCACCCGAACGAGCCGAATTTCGAGGTTTTTCGGAGTTTTCGGGGTCTTGACAATGGTCGGAGAACCCCAATCGGTAACACCATTGATCGGGCAGCTGTTCACTTGAGTCTCAGGATTCACAGCTTTTCTTGACGGCCGAGTAGCTTAATGCCCATTCATCAGTGATTTCACCGTGGGATGCGGTCCCAGGTGGCACGAAATCTCTTTTTCATTCGCTGTTTACATATCACCATTGCGTGGTTACTCTCGTGGGAGCGCTCCCGGATACAGAGCGAGAGCGCGGAACTACTGCACGACCGCACTTCCAGGCTCCGACAGCCCATCCGCCCCCCGCCCCTCCGTTGCCCGCCCGGTACTCCCGTTTTGTATGGGAGCGCTCCCGGATCGGGTCGTCCCCACCGGAGAAAAGCCATGCCCCGCTCGCCGCCATTCTCATAGCCATGCCCTTCGGATTCCCCGCAGTCGTCGCGCCCGGCGCGACACCATCTTTCCTTTCCCTACGGATCACCCCCCTCCGCAAGGAAGCAGCAGAAGATGAGAAGAATCCACCGTGCCGCGACACCCGGACCGTCGCACGCACGCAGAGGACCGGCCGCCCTGTCCGCCCTGGTGGTGGGCGCCGCCCTGGCCGTCGTCCCCGCCGCCCCCGCCAATGCCGACGCCGGCTGTGCCGTGGACTACACGGTCTCCGACTGGGGCTCGGGTTTCACCGCGAACGTCGAGATCACCAACCTGGGAGACGCCGTCAACGGCTGGACCCTGGACTGGTCCTTCCCCGGGAACCAGCAGGTCACCAACCTGTGGGGCGGCACCCACACCCAGAGCGGCGCCAACGTCTCGGTCTCCGACGCCGGTTACAACGGCGCCATCGCCACCGACGCCTCGGTGAGCTTCGGGTTCAACGCCTCCTACTCCGGCTCCAACGCGGCCCCGCTCGCGTTCGAGCTCAACGGCGTCCTGTGCGACGGCGCGGTCGACCCCGACCCGGACCCCGATCCTGATCCCGACCCGGATCCGGACCCCGATCCCGGCACCTCCCGCGTGGACAACCCCTATGCGGGCGCCGACGTCTACGTGAACCCCATCTGGTCGGAGAAGGCCGCCGCCGAACCCGGCGGCGCCGCCGTGGCGAACGAGCCCACCGGCGTGTGGCTCGACCGCATCGGCGCCATCGAGGGCAACGACAGCCCCACCACCGGCGACATGGGCCTGCGCGACCACCTGGACGAGGCCCTGGAGCAGGCGGACGGCAGCCCCCTGGTGTTCCAGGTCGTCATCTACAACCTGCCCGGCCGCGACTGCGCCGCCCTGGCCTCCAACGGCGAGCTCGGCCCCGAGGAGATCGACCGCTACAAGAACGAGTACATCGACCCGATCGCCGACATCCTCGCCGACTACGAGGACACCGAGCTGCGCATCGTGGCGACCATCGAGATCGACTCGCTGCCCAACCTGGTCACCAACGTCACCCCGCGCGACACCGCCACCCCCGAGTGCGACGTCATGCTGGCC
Organism: Nocardiopsis protaetiae; assembly: GCF_045446735.1. Lineage (NCBI taxonomy): Bacteria > Bacillati > Actinomycetota > Actinomycetes > Streptosporangiales > Nocardiopsidaceae > Nocardiopsis > Nocardiopsis protaetiae. The sequence goes on along the minus strand of NZ_JBJJBV010000308.1, from coordinate 795 downwards.
AACGGCAACTACGTCGAGGGGGTCGGCTACGCCCTGGCCTCCCTGGGCGCCATCGACAACGTCTACAACTACGTGGACGCCGGCCACCACGGCTGGATCGGCTGGGACGACAACTTCACCGCCTCCGCCCAGATCTTCTACCAGGCCGCGAACGCCGCCGGGGCCACCCCCGCCGACGTGCACGGGTTCATCGCCAACACCGCCAACTACTCGGCGCTGAAGGAGGACAACTTCTCCGTCGACCAGACCATCGGCGGCGTCTCGGTCCGCCAGTCCTCCTGGGTGGACTGGAACCGCTACGTCGACGAGCTGGGCTTCGCCCAGGCGCTGCGCCAGGAACTGGTCTCCCAGGGCTTCCCGTCCGACATCGGGATGCTCATCGACACCTCCCGCAACGGCTGGGGCGGCGACGCCCGGCCCACCGGCCCGGGACCCCAGACCAGCGTGGACGCCTACGTGGACGGCGGCCGCTACGACCGGCGCATCCACCTGGGCAACTGGTGCAACCAGGCCGGGGCCGGACTGGGCGAGCGCCCGCAGACCGCACCCGCCTCCGGCATCGACGCCTACGTGTGGATGAAGCCGCCGGGCGAGTCCGACGGCTCCAGCGAGTTCATCCCCAACCCCGAGGGCAAGGGCTTCGACCGGATGTGCGACCCCACCTATGAGGGCAACCCGCGCAACGGCAACAGCATGAGCGGCGCCCTGGACGGCGCGCCGGTCTCCGGGCACTGGTTCTCCGCCCAGTTCCAGGAGCTGCTGGCCAACGCCCACCCGCCCGTCAACTGATCCGCG
>NZ_JBJJBV010000307.1:0-7420 GCF_045446735.1 Nocardiopsis protaetiae | reverse complement strand
CGCGGCCCTCAGGTCAGGGCAGGGTGATTCAGGGGCACAGGGTGATCAGGGGCACAGCGCGTTGAGGTCGCTGGCCTCCTCGCCCACCTGGCGGCCCGGGTCGGCCGGGGAGGGCTCGTCCAGGCCGGTGTACTCCTGCCACTCGGTGCGGTCGCCCTCCACACCTTCCTCCAGACCCTCTTCCAGGCCCTCCTCGCCGGGCACGGCCGGGTCCGAGGGGCTCGGGGTGCCGGTGGGCAGCTCGTCGCCGGTCGGGCCCTCGGCCGAGATCGTCTGGGCGACCAGCAGCCGGATCGCCTCCCAGTCCGGGCTGGCCGTGTTGACCTGCGGTGGCGACAGCTGCAGCGTGCTCATCTCGTCGGCGTCGGTCACCATGTCGGCCAGCTCCACGAACGCCGGCACCTTCGACTGCGGGATGTCCGTGCTCAGCGTTCGCTGCGTGGCGCCGGCGAGCTGCCGGTAGCTGGTGAGGATGGTGGTCGGCTCCACCTGCTCGGTCACGTACTTGATGAGGCAGCCCTGCCGCCCCATCCGCCCGTAGTCGTCGCTGTTCACCCGCGAGCGCCCGTACCAGAGCGCCTCGTGGCCGTCGAGCACCCGGATCCCGGGCTCCAGGACGCCGCCGTGCACGCCGTAGGGGATGGGCTCCTCGATCTTCACCCGGATCCCGCCGATGGCGTCGATGAGGTCCCGGAAGCCCCGCATGTCGACCATCGCGTAGTAGGAGATGTCCAGGCCCAGGTTGTAGCCGATGACGGCCTTGAGGGTGTCGGCCGACGGGTCGGGCACGTGCGGGTTGACCGCCAGCACGTCGGGCTCCTCGGCGACCGTCTGGTAGACGTCGTTGAGCAGCATGTCGAACCCGTACGGCTCGGGGTAGCGCTCGGCCAGCGCGCTGCCCTCGGGGAAGTGCACGTTCTCCAGGTTGCGCGGCAGGCCGATCAGCACCGCCTCGCCGGTGTGCGGGTCCAGGCTGGCGACGATCATCGTGTCCGTGCGCACGCCGTACCGGTTGTCGGCCGAGTCCGAGCCGATCAGCAGCACGTTGACCCGGTCCGCCCCGTTCCAGGGGTCGGCGGCGTCGTGCGGGGGCAGATCGTCGCGTTCGGGACCGCCGAAGATGTTGGTGAGCGCATCGTAGGCGGTGTACCCGCCGTGCAGGGCCAGCGCCGAGGGCGCGGCCACCGTCAGGCACAGCAGCACCACCACGGCACCGCTGAGCAGCCGGGCGCCCGACGACGCCCCCTGCGGGCGGGTGATGACCCACGAGTGCACGATGACGGTCAGCCACAGCACCGACACGACGAACACGACGCCCATCGCGGTCATCAGCCAACTGCTGCGCAGGGCCAGGCTCGCCACGGACGTCAGCGTGCCCGCGTCGGACCGTCCCAGGCTCAGCGCCCATATCGCCAGGGCCGCGATCCCGGCCAGATACACGCCCAGGATGACCGCGCCCGCCGCCTTGCGGCGCATCCGCAGGTGCGCGATGCCCGGAAGGGGGACCGCGGCGGCGGTCCACAACAGGGCCCCGGCCGTGCTCGGGCGCGCGGGTGCCCCGTCCTGTTGCTCGTCCTCCGCTGCCACCGACGCTTCCTCTCCAGGGGACGGCGTTCCGACCCCGTACTGTCCATTGTTCCCCGCGGTCGGCATGTTCGCGGTCAAGGGGCACCGCTGATGAACGGATGCGTACTTCCCGACGGGGGCGGCCGGGAGGGAACGCGGGGGGCCGTGCGCAGGCCTGTGGCGAACCGGTTCGCATCGTCGGGGCCGGCCGTCTCCGCCGCGGGGTGCGGGGTGCCCCCGGGGGTGTCGCGCCGACACGTGTGATCAGTGTGGCGCTTTGCCGGAGTTGTGTGCACGGCTACTCCCTCATTAGGGATGTTCTATACAAGTCTGTTATGTGGCGCTGACGCCTCCGATGGGGCATTGCGCGGACCCTTCCGGCCGCTCAAAGGGGTGAATCAGCCGATTTCTTTCGCGATCGGTAGTGATGGCGGCGCCGTAGCTGCGATGATCTGGCCGCAGGAGGGGGCGCCGTCCGGGGGAAGGGCGGCGTCATGGGAACGAAAGGCACCATTGTGCTCGATGCGGTTGACGCGGCGCTGATGCGCGCGTTGCAGGGGGACGGCAGAGCGACGTTCCAGGCACTGGCCGACGGGGTCGGCCTTTCACGTACGGCGGTGCGCGCACGCGTGCGCCAGCTGGTCCAGTCGGGGGCGATCAGGATCGTCGGCGTCCTGCACGCCGGTGTGGTGGGCATGGAGGTCCTCGGCCATGTGTCGTTCCGTGTCACAGGCCCGGTGGGGCCCTTGCTGGACGCCCTGGGAGAGCGCGAGGCGGTGACCTTCGCCGCGCAGTCGGCGGGCAGGTTCCCGGCCGTCGCCCAGGTGCGGGTGGCCGATGACGGGGCCCTGACCAAGGAGCTCGCCGAGTTGCGCGCGCTGCCGGGGGTGGACGGCGCGGAGGTGTTCCGGGCCGGGTCGGTGTTCAAGGACGCCCACAGCAGCGTGCGCGAACTGCGCGACGTTGAGTTGGACGCCTTGGACTGGCGACTGGTTCGCCGGCTGCTGCGCGACGGTCGGGCCTCCTACGCGGACCTGGCCCGCCAGGTGGGGCTGTCCCAGGCGGCGGCCCGGTCCCGGGTGGTGCGCCTGCTGGACTCGGGGGTGATCCACGTGACCGCGGTCGTGGAGCCGACGGCGCTGGGCGCCAACGAACAGCTGGGGTTCGGGTTGCGCTGCCGGGGGGACGCCGAGGCGCTGGGGACGGGGCTGGCGAACATGCCCCGGGTGTCGTTCCTGGCCAGCGGGTTCGGCCGCTACGACGTGATCGGCACGCTCAGCGCCCCCGACCGCTGTCGCCTGGTGGAGGCGCTGGAGAGCGTTCGCGCGACCCAGGGGGTGGCCCACGTGGAGACGTGGGAGCACCTGTCGGTCCGCAAGGAGCGCAGGGGAGGGGACCGCGCGCTGGAGTGGATTCCGGCCTAGGGGACCTCCGGCCAGGGGGTCCGTGGCCGACCGCCGACCGTCGGCCGGGAGCCGTACGCGCCCCGGACCGCCCGCGTCGATCTCACCGCTCGCGCCCGAGGGGCGTGTGAAATGTAACCAGCGGTAGCATTTTTACGTGTTTCCGTCTCGTATGGCTTGCATCACGCTTAAGTTACCCGTGAGTATGGAAGGGGCCGGTTCGAACCGGCCACACCGGGCGCGGGTGTAGTGGGAGGCTGACGTGGCGCTTGCGGACACACTTACTGCTGTGGGAACGGTGGCGCTGGCCAGGTGCGGCGGCCGCCCCTTCGGTACGCATCTCTTCTCCGTCTGGCCGGGGGCGTCGTTCGCGGCGACCGCCTTCCCCGTGCGCTGCACCCCCGGGGACAACCTCGCCATCCACGTGGCCGTCGCCCAGGCCCCGCCGGGATCGGCCCTGGTCGTCGACGTCTCCGGGGAATCCGAGTACGGCTACGTCGACGAGATCCTCGCGGTGGCGGCCCGGGCCCGCGGCGTGCGCGGCATCGTCCTGGACGGGTGCGTGCGCGACGTCGCCGCCATCGCCCGCTGCGAGCTGCCCGTGTTCGGCGCCGGGGTCGCCGTGCGCGAGGCCCGCCCCGAGGCGGGCGGCTCGGTCGGCGACCAGATCACCATGACGGCCGCCGGGCCGGTCCCCATCGCGGTGCGCCGGGGCGACTGGATCGTGGCCGACGACGACGGCGTGGTGTGCCTGCCCCGGGGGCAGGTCAGCGCCATCATCACCGAGACGATGGACAGCATCACCCGCGAGCAGGAGATCATCGACGCCGTGTGCGCGGGGGAGAGCACCCTGGACCTGCTCGGCCTGGACCCGTCCCGGGTCAGCGGCTGGGAGGGCGGGCCGGACGCCCGCGGCCGCCGGGGCGGGGCGCGCCCCCGCACCCTGGGCTCGCGCCGCGAGGCCCCGGCCCGCGGTGCTGCGGGCGATCCGGGCCGGACGCGGCTGCCCTCGCGCCCCGCAGTGGGCGACTCCTACCGGGACTGAACCCGCTCGGATCCGCTACCGCGCACCATGCGCACCACCGGTCCCACAAAAAACTTCGGCCCCATCCGTCCCGGCTCCGCACCCGCCGCGGGGCCGGGTCCGCTCCGAGGCCGAGACCGCCCTGCGCGAGCCCGGAACCCGTGCCCACCGTGGGGCCGGGTCCCCCGACCCGCACCCGCCGCGGGGCCGGGTCCCCGGTCGGCCTCGGACACGCCTCCTCCGAGCCGGTGCCCACAGGGGCGGGGAGCGAGCGCGGGGCCCCGATCCCGGACTCCGAGGGGCCTGATGCCACCGGCGGGGCGCGGGCCTCCCGAGGCGGGTACGGGTGGTCACCGGATCCCGGATCCCGGATCCCGGATCCCGGACGCGGAGCGGCCCCGGTCCTGGGGAGGGGACGTTCCCAGGACCGGGGCCGACGCGTGTGCGGGAGGAGGTGCGCCTCACTCCTCGGTGAGCGACAGCAGCTCGTCGATGTAGCAGGTGGCCTCGCGGACCGCGGCCACCGGATCGGCGGCGCGGATGGCCTCGGTGAGCTTGGAGTGGTCGATGCCGTCCCCCGACGGGGTCGGGCCGGCGTCTTCCTTCTGGTTCTGCTCGTAGGCCGTGTGCGCGATGCTCGCGTGCACCACCTGGGCGATGTCGTCGTAGAGGTCGATGAGCAGCGTGTTGTGGGTGGCGTTGACGACCGAGCGGTGGAACGCGAAGTCGGCCTCCACGAACGCGCTCATGTCCCGCTCGCGCCAGGTCGACTCGCGCAGGCCCATGGCCCGGTCGATGTCGGCCATGTCCTCCTCGGTGTGGCGCAGCGCCGCCAGGCGGGCCGCCTCCACCTCCAGGGCGCGGCGCACCTCCAGGTTCTCGCGCAGGCGCGAGCGCTCCAGACGGCGGCGCAGGGCCCCGCCGAGCTCGCTGGAGGCGCGCACGAACGTTCCGGCCCCCTGGCGGATCTCCAGCAGGCCCGCGTGGGCGAGGGCGCGAACGGCCTCACGCACCGTGTTGCGCCCCACCTCCAACTGCTCCGACAGCTCCGACTCGGTGGGGATGCGGTCGCCGATGCCCCACTCACCCGAGTCGATCTGGGCTCGTAACTGACTGATGACCTGGTCGACTAGACCGGTCCGGCGTGTCGAGGCGAGGGGCACGCTATTTACCTCCTAGGGGCGGGTCGCCGGATGACAGGGCCAGCGTACGGGTGCGGGTCGGTTAAAGCCGGAGCTTAGACCAGTCACGTACGGGAATTGGTCTCGGACGTCAATGCGTTATCCTCATGCAGTACATCGGGTCATCCTACGAATATGTGAGCCGCCCTACATGAGCACCCGAGTCATTCCCCGAAGCAGCGAGATGAACCCTGCCCCCACCGCCCCCGCCCGCCCCGGCGCCGGGGCGCTCCTCCTCATCGCCGCCGGCATCGCCCTGGCCGCCCTCAACCTGCGCACCGCCATCACCAGCGTGGGCCCCCTCCTGGACGAGGTCACCGCGGGCCTGGGCATGACCGCTGTGGGCGCCGGAGTCCTCACGACCCTGCCCGTGCTGAGCTTCGCGCTCTTCGGCGGGCTCACCCCCACCCTGTCCCGCCGCCTCGGGTCGCACCGGCTCCTGCTGCTGGCCCTGGCCGCTGTCACCGTCGGGCTGGCCGGACGCGCCCTGGTCGGCTCCCCGCTGCCGTTCCTCGGGCTGAGCGTGCTGGCGCTGTCCGGCGGCGCGGTCGGCAACGTGATCCTGCCCGCCCTGGTCAAGCAGCACTTCCCGCACCGGGTCGGGCTGATGACCACCGTGTACACCACCGCCCTGGCGCTGGGCACCACCATCGCCGCGGCCGCCACCGTGCCCCTGTACGAGTCGACCGGGCAGTGGCGCGTCGCCCTGGGCTCCTACGCCCTGTTCGGCCTGGTCGCCGCCCTGCCGTGGCTGCTCACCCTGCGCCACCAGCCCGCCGCCGGCGACGGCGCCCGGGCGCTGGGCTTTCGCCGGGTGCTCTCCACCGGCGTGGGCCTGCAGGCGATGCTGTACTTCGGCACCCAGTCGTCGATCGCCTACATCATGTTCGGCTGGTACGCGCAGATGCTGCGCGACCAGGGGATGAGCGCGTCCAGTGCCGGGCTGGCCCTGTCGTACCTGACCCTGCTGGGCATCCCCATGTCCCTGGTGCTGCCCACCCTGCTGACCCGGGTGCGCGACCAGCGGCCGTTCGTGCTGATGTTCGCGTTCGCCTACATCGTGGGCCTGGGCGGCCTGTGGATCTCGCCGATGAACGGCGTGTGGGTGTGGACCACGCTGATCGGCGTCGGCATGGGCAGCTTCGTGTACGCCCTCACCTCGTTCGCGCTGCGCACCCGCACCAGCGAGGGAACGGCGGCGCTGTCGGCCACCAGCCAGAGCCTGGGCTACCTCATGGGCGGGGCGGGGCCCTTCCTGTTCGGCCTGCTGCACGAGCTGACCGGCGGGTGGCACGCGCCGCTGGTCCTGGTCCTGGTGCTCGTCCTGGGCAACATCGTGGCCGGGTGGCTGCTGGGGCGCCCGCGTTACCTGGAGGACGCCCTCGCCGCCCGCGACGAGGCCAGGGCGGCGGGCAGGGCCTAGGAGGTCGCGGCCTAGGAGAGAGAAGCCTAGGAGGGCAGCCAGTCCAGGCGGCCGACGAGGTACACCGAACCGACGAACGCCACGATGTCGATGACGGTGTGCGCCACCACCAGCGGCATCACCCGGCCGTAGCGGTGGTAGAACCAGCCGAACACCAGGCCCATGACCAGGTTGCCGAAGAACATCCCCACGCCCTGGTACAGGTGGTAGAAGGCGCGCAGCACCGAGCTCGCCACCACCGCCTTCCACGGGGTCCAGCCCAGCTGCCCCAGCCGGTGCAGCAGGTAGCCGACGACGATGACCTCCTCCAGGATGCCGTTCTTGGCGGCCTGTAGGACGAGCACGGGAACGTCCCACCAGTTGCCCTCCAGGGCGCTGGGGGCGATGGTGACGGTCATGCCCAGCTGCCACGACACCACGTAGACGGCCAGGCCGCCCACCCCGATCAGGGCCGCCAGCACGGCGCCCGACCGCAGGTCGAACCAGGGGCGGCGCAGGTCGAACCCGATGGTGCGCATCGACTCCGCGGAACGGTGCAGCAGGTAACCGGCCAGCAGCACCGGGGCCAGGCCCACCGCCACCCGGTACAGCTGCCAGGACAGGTCCAGCCACGGCCGCTGGTCGGCGGCGGGGCGGACCAGGCTGGCGGTGTGCTCGGCCAGGGCCTCGGGTGCGGTGAGCACGCCGAGGAAGGAGATGACCGCCGACACCGCCGAGGCGCCCAGGGACAGTGCCAGCAGGCACACGATCTCCCAGCGCAGGGTGGCCGCCCCGGGCAGGGCGAGGCCGGAAGCGGCGGGGCGTGCGGAGGCCGGGGTGCCGG
>NZ_JBJJBV010000306.1:0-7453 GCF_045446735.1 Nocardiopsis protaetiae | reverse complement strand
CCCGCACCGTGCGGCCCATGCTCACCAGCCGGGCCGCGATCCTGGCCCTGGTGGTGTGCGTGATCGCGCTCAGCCTGGCCTACCCGCTGCGCGAGTACGTGGCCCAGCGCGCCCAGATCGCCCAGCTCCAGGAGGAGCGGGCGCGCATGGAGGAGAACGTGCGCGACCTGCGCTCGCGCGAGGAGGCCCTGGGCACCGACGACTACGTCGAGCGCGAGGCCCGGCTGCGCCTGCACTACCAGTACCCGGGCGAGACCGCTTACATCGTGGTGCGGCCCGAGGCCGAGGACGACCCCGGCGCCGAGGCGGGCCCGGGCGAGCCGTGGTTCGCCGCGCTGTGGCGCTCGGTGCGCGAGGCCGACGACCCCGCGGCGGGCACCGCGCCCTGATCTGCGGGACCCGGCCCGTACCGCGCCCTGAACGGGGGCGCCGGCGCCCCCGTTGGCCCTATCCTGGACCGGTCATGACTTCCGCAGATCAGCCCGTATCCGGGCACCCCGGTGACCCCGTCGACCCGAGCGACACCGCCGCCATCGAACTCCAGCTGGGCCGCACCCCGCGCGGCGTGCGCGGCGTCGCGCACCGCTGCCCGTGCGGCCTGCCCGACGTGGTGCGCACCGCGCCGCGGCTGGAAGACGGGACCCCCTTCCCGACGTTGTACTACCTGACGTGCCCGCGCGCCGCGTCCGCGATCGGCCGGATGGAGAACTCCGGCCGGATGCGCGAGATGCAGGAAGCCCTGGCCGAGGACCCGGACCTGCGCGCCGCCTACACCAAGGCGCACGAGTCCTACATCGCCGAGCGGTCCGAGCAGGCGCGCCGCGACGGCGTGGAGCCTCTTCCGGAGGGGATGCAGAGCACGGGGGGCATGCCCACCCGGGTCAAGTGCCTGCACGCGCTGGTCGCCCACGAGCTGGCCGAGCCGGGGGTCAACCCGTTCGGCGCCCAGGCTCTGGAGGAGCTCCCGCACTGGTGGGACAAGGGACCGTGTGTGTGCGTCGACGAGAACGCCCCCGAGGGCACGGAAGGGAACGGGTCATGAGCGGTGTCGCGGCGATCGACTGCGGGACGAACTCGGTCAGGCTGCTGATCGCGGACGTCGTCCAGATCGACGACGACGAGGTCCAGGTCGTGGACGTCGACCGGCGCATGGAGATCGTGCGGCTGGGCGAGGGCGTCGACGAGACCGGGGCGTTCGCCCCGCAGGCCCTGGAGCGCACCTTCGAGGCGCTGCGCGGCTACGCCGAGGCCATCGAGGCGCACGGCATCGAACTGGGCCCGGACGCGGTCCGGATGGTCGCCACCAGCGCCACCCGGGACGCGAGCAACCGGCAGGTGTTCATCGACGGCGTGCGCGAGATCCTGGGCGTGGAGCCGGAGGTCGTCACCGGCCTGGACGAGGCGGAGCTGTCCTTCGTGGGCGCCACCGCCGAGTTCGCGGCCGAGGCCGCCGAGGGCGGGCACACCGACCTCAAGCCGCCGTTCCTGGTGGTGGACATCGGCGGCGGGTCCACCGAGTTCGTGCTCGGCGGCGAGCCCGCCGTGGAGGACGACCTGGTGCGGGCCGCGCTGTCGGTCAACATCGGCTGTGTGCGGATGACCGAGCGCCACCTGCGCAGCGACCCGCCCACCGCCGAGGAGGTCGCGGCGGCCACGGCCGACATCGACGCGGCGCTGGACGAGGTCGAGCGGGTCGTGCCGCTGCGCGAGGCGGGCACGGTGGTGTGCGTGGCCGGGACCGCGACGACGGTCGCCGGGATCGCCCTGGGCCTGCCCGAGTACGACTCCGAGCGGATCCACCACACGCGTGTGCCGGCGGCGGAGCTGGACCGGATCACCGGGGAGCTGCTGGCGTCCACGTCGATGCAGCGGTCGGAGATCGGCGTCATGCACCCGGGCCGGGTGGACGTGATCGGCGCGGGCGCGCTGGTGCTGTCCCGGGTCCTGGCCCGCACGGGGGCGGACGCGTTCACGGCCAGTGAGCACGACATCCTGGACGGCGTGGCCTGGAGCCTCGTCTTCTAGGCTGTGCTTTTTCGGGCCTCCGCTTCGCTTGGGCCCGCCCGTCGCCCACCGCCACCCTCAACGGATGGCCTTCGGCCACGGACTCTCCTCGAAGACCTCTCCTCCGGGGCCTCCAGAACCCCGCTGGCGCCTCGCGGACCCGAGTGCAGGGGCACGAACTCCCATGTTCTAGCCTTCACCAGGGTCTTTCGAGGTCCGTACAAGGGACCTCCGGGTGAGACGTGTCACCCCGTCGGACCCTTGTGAACGCTTTCACAACCGCTCTGACCTGCGCAAACGCGATCGGCGGCGGCGGGAAAGTGGTGGGAAGGTGGCCTGGTGTGAACCTTCTCTGCGGGTAGGTGCTTGTGAAAGAATGCACAAGCAGCGACAAAAAGGTCGGGCTCCCGTAACAGCCACGACTCACAACCTGAGTAGGGAGCCTCACCCCCGCCACGACGGGGGAGGCCGAAGAAACCGTTAGGGCGGAAATGCGATGACCGAGAGCAGGAACTACCGGCTGGTGCACGGCGGCGGGGACGAGGCGGAGATCCCGCACATCCTCATCGTCGGTGGCGGTTACCTCGGGATGTACACCGCGAAGCGGCTGGAGAAGAAGCTCGGTGCCGGTGAAGCGCGGATCACCGTCATCGACCCCAACTCGTACATGACCTACCAGCCGTTCCTGCCCGAGGCCGCGGCCGGGAGCATCTCCCCGCGCAACGTCGTCGTCCCGCTGCGCAAGGTCTTCAAGCGGGTCCGCGTCCTGGGCGGCCGGGTCGTGCGCATCGACAACGCCGACCGCACCGTCCGCTACGAGCCCAACGTGGGCGAGCCCGAGACCATCTCCTACGACTACCTGGTGATGGCCGCCGGCGCCGTCTCGCGCACCCTGCCCATCCCCGGCCTGGCCGAGTGGGGCATCGGCATCAAGACGGTCGAAGAGGCCGCCTTCCTGCGCAACCACGTGCTCGACCAGCTCACCATCGCCGACTCGACCGACGACGAGGACGTCCGCCGCAAGGCGCTGACCTTCGTGTTCGTCGGCGGCGGGTTCGCCGGCGCCGAGGCCATCGCCGAGCTGGAGGACATGGTCCGCGACGCGGTCCGCATCCACCCCTCGATCGAGCAGTCGGACGTGCGGTTCTACCTCATCGAGGCCGCCGACAAGATCCTGCCCGAGGTCGGCCCCGAGGTCGGCACCAAGGCCCTCAACCAGCTGCGCCGCCGCGGCATCGACGTCCGGCTCAAGACGTTCCTGGAGTCGGCCGTCGACCAGCGCATCAAGCTCAGCGACGGCGCCGAGTTCGACGCCGGGACCCTGGTGTGGACCGCCGGCGTCAAGCCCAGCCCGGTGGTCGCCGCCAGCGACCTGCCGCTGGGCCCCAAGGGCCACGTCGACACCAGCGAGTACCTGATCGTCAACGGCGCCGAGAACGTGTTCGCCGGCGGCGACAACGCCCAGGTGCCCGACGGCAACGGCGGCTACTACCCGCCCAACGCCCAGAACGCGGTGCGCCAGGCCCCGGTGCTGGCCGACAACGTCATCGCCACCCTGCGCGGCGAGAAGCCCAAGGCCTACCGCCACAAGAACCTCGGCGCGGTCGCCGGGCTGGGCGTGCACAAGGGCGCCGCCCAGCTGTTCGGGAAGATCGGGCTCAACGGCCGCCTGGCCTGGTACGCGCACCGCGCCTACCACCTGTTCGCGGTCCCGACCTTCAACCGCAAGTTCCGGGTGCTGTCGGACTGGACCCTCGGGTTCTTCCTGCGCCGCGACTTCGCCGCGCTGCCCGACATGGCCGAGCCCCGCCAGGCCTTCGAGGAGGCCAGCAACCCGCAGGCGGTCGAGGGCGGCCACCTGCGCCGGGTGAGCTAGGACCCGTCCTCTAACGCAGAGAGGCCGTTCCCCGCAGGGGGATCGGCCTCTTCCGCTGTCCCGTTCCGGCCAGGCGACGGCAAAGTGGGCGACCGGCCCGGCCGGTATGATGGGCTCGCCCTCGTAGCCCAATGGTAGAGGCAGGCCCCCTAAAAGGGTCACAAGTGTCGGTTCGAGTCCGACCGGGGGTACTCGCGGGCCCGCCGCCTCACGGCGCGGGCCGCTCCTGCTCCATCAGCAGCTGCAACTGCGTGAACAGCCGCTCCCCGGGGTCGGACAGGTCGATGCCGCTGACCTCCGCCGCCCGGCGCACCCGGTACCGCAGGGTGTTGGGGTGGATGTGCAGCCGCTCCGCCGCCGCCCGCGCGTCCCCGAACGCCTCCAGGTAGGCCGACAGCGAGCGCACCAGCTCCGCGCCGCCGTCCCGGTCGTACTCCACCAGCCGCGACACCCGCGGGTCCCGCAGCGACGGCTCCTCGTGCAGCAGCGCCAGCGTCTCCCGGATGAGCACCCGCGAACGCACGTCGTCGATGGTCGCCACCTCCCGGCCGGGGTCGCCGCGCATCGCCTCCAGCACCCGGTCGGCCTCCTCCCGCGACTCCGGGGCGTCGGCCAGCCGCCCCACCGGCGAGCCCACCGCCGCCCGCACCCGCAGCCCCAGGGCCGACCGCGCCGCCTCCACGATCCGGGAGCACAGGGTGACCACCGTGCGCTCCACCCCGTCGCGGTCCCGGGTCAGGTCGGGCAGCAGCGCGTACACCCGGCCGTTCAGCTCGGTCACCAGCGCGCTGCGCCGGTAGGCGGCGGTGTGCACCGACACCAGGTCCAGGAACCGGCGGCGGCGCAGCTCCCGCTCGGGGCGGTCGGCCCGCTCGGGGCCCTCCTCCCCGACCGGGGCGAACGCCGCCACCAGCGCCGCCCGGTCGCTGTGCACCTCCACCGTGTCGGCCAGGGCGGCCGCGTCGATCCGCCCCTCCAGCAGGCTGGACAGCAGGTCCTCGCGCAGCCGCAGCCCGGCGCTGGCCCGGGTGCGCTGGCGGATCATCTGCAAGGCGGCGGTGCGGGCCGCGCCCAGCAGCGCCTCCTCGGCGTGCTCGGCCAGCGGCCGCGCCCCCTCCTGCACCCAGATCGCGCCCAGCGGCCGGTCCCCGGCGTGGATGCCCACCGCCAGCCGCCGCCGGATGCCCAGCTCCGGGTGCTCGTCGATGCTCACCACCTCCTCGCCCGCGCGCAGCCGGGCGAACACCCCCCACTCGCGCAGCAGCGCCAGGTACGACTCCGGGCCGCGCCGTCCGAGCACCGACAGCCGCCGCAGCTCGTCCACCTCGGCGCCGCTGGAGTAGGCCAGCACCCGGCTCGCCGCGTCCTCGATGCTCACCAGGCCGCCGGTGAGCTGGGCGATGGTCTGCGCCATCGAGAACAGGTCGCCGTCGGCCTCGCCGGGGTCGCCCTCCTCCAGCAGCCGGGCGTCGTCCACGATGCCCTGGCACACCGCCTGGAACCGGTCCCAGCGCACCTCCGGGCGCACCACCAGCAGCGCGATCCCCGCCTCCTGCGCCTCCGCGCGCAGCGGTGCCAGCTCGTCGCCGCCCACCCGGGGGCGGCGCACCGGGCTCCCCTCGGTCGGGGGGCCGGTCTTGACCGCGACCGCGGTCGCACCCTGTTCGGCGATCCGCCGCACCAGCCGCCGGGCCGACCCGCCGCGGGCCCCGATCAGCAGCACCAGGTCGCCGCCGCGCACCTCGGTCCGGTCCTCGGGGTCCACGATGAGGACGTTGTCCACTCGGACATCCAGTCCCTCCGGGGCCGCGGCCACGTCCAGGATCGGGTCGCCCAGGGCCAGCAGCAGGCGGCGCAGCGGGACACCCGGTTGAGGCTCCGCCTCTTCCCGGTCGTGACCAGCGGGAACGTCGGTCGTCACGGGAGCCTCCGGTGGTGTGCGGTGAGCGGCGGGACAAATGTCGCGAAATGTGACAGCAGTGGGCCTTCGGGTTTCATTTTGTCCTAGAGGACAAACAGGTCGGGCAAAGAGTGGCCCGCTCCACAAGGTTCGCACGGCCGCGTTCTGGGAGCGTTGGATGAGACAGCCCCTGCTCTGTTCAGGGAAAAGACTTTCAGGGAGGTGCCCATGGACGCCGTGACCAACGTCCCGCCGCCGGTGAACGAGCCCGTTCTCTCGTACGCGCCCGGTAGCGCCGAGCGCGCGGAGCTCGTCGCCAAGCTGGAGGAGCTCGGCAAGGAGCGCATCGACCTGCCGATGCGCATCGGCGGCGAGAGCCGCATGGGCGGCGGCGAGCCCATCGACGCCGTGCAGCCGCACAACCACGCCGCCGTGCTGGGCACCATGCGCAACGCCACCCACCAGGACGCCCGCGACGCCATCGCCGCCGCCAAGGCCGCCGCCCCCGCCTGGCGCGCCATGTCCTTCGACGACCGCGCCGCCATCCTGCTGCGCGCCGCCGAGCTGCTGGCCGGCCCCTGGCGCGCCACCATCAACGCCGCCACCATGCTCGCCCAGTCCAAGACCGCCCAGCAGGCGGAGATCGACGCGGCCTGTGAGCTCATCGACTTCTGGCGCTTCAACGTCGCCTACGCCCGCGAGCTGATCGCCCAGCAGCCGCTGAGCGTCAAGGGCGTGTGGAACCGCATGGAGCAGCGGCCGCTGGAGGGGTTCGTCTACGCGATCACCCCGTTCAACTTCACCGCCATCGCGGGCAACCTGCCCACCGCCCCGGCCCTGATGGGCAATGTGGTCGTGTGGAAGCCTTCCCCGACGCAGCAGTTCTCCGCCGAGCTGACCATGCGCCTGCTGGAGGAGGCCGGGATGCCCCCCGGCGTCATCAACATGGTCACCGGTGACGGCCTGGCCGTCTCCGACGTCGCCCTCAACGACCCCGAACTGGCCGGTGTGCACTTCACCGGTTCCACCCGGACCTTCCAGCACCTGTGGAAGACCGTCGGCGAGAACATCTCCACCTACCGCGCCTACCCGCGCATCGTGGGCGAGACCGGCGGCAAGGACTTCATCGTCGCCCACCACACCGCGGACCCGGAGATCCTGCGCACCGCCATCGTGCGCGGCGCCTTCGAGTACCAGGGCCAGAAGTGCTCGGCCGCCTCGCGCGTGTTCGTGGCCCGCTCGGTCTGGGAGAAGACGAGCGACGCGCTCATCGCCGAGACCGAGGCCCTGACCATGGGCGACGTCACCGACCTGTCGAACTTCATGGGCGCCGTCATCGACCGCCGCTCCTTCGACAAGCTGGCCAAGGTCCTGGAGGACGCCAAGGCGGACCCGACCCTGGAGATCGTCGCCGGCGGCACCGCCGACGACTCGGTGGGCTACTTCGTGCGCCCGACCATCATCGTGGGCACGGACCCGTCCAACGACGTGTTCCGCACCGAGTACTTCGGTCCGGTCGTCGCCGTCCACGTCTACGAGGACGACCGCTACAGCGAGATCCTCAAGGTCGTCGACGAGGGCTCCGCCTACGCGCTGACCGGTGCGGTCATCGCCAACGACCGCGCCGCGGTCGCCGAGGCCGAGGCCGCCCTGCGCTTCACCGCGGGCAACTT